>NZ_JBTVWW010000019.1:0-71373 GCF_054819825.1 Desulfocurvus sp. DL1XJH-121 | reverse complement strand
GAAAAGGCGGCCGAGGCGGCCGCCTAGAAATCACCCCGCCAGGGGCGGCAGTGTCAGGTGAATACTATCTCTGTACATGCTTAGCATGTTTTACGAGTATGGATGATAATCCAGCAGAATTCTGTCTTATTAATGACGATTGAGGTAGTTGATAATGGATGCAATTACACGTATTCAGTTAATTAAAGAGATCGCAGATAGTCTTCAACAATATGAATGGACTGATATACAGCTTGCTTTTAATCAATTTGGTGTTTCTTTAAATTGCGATGAGTCTGCTTCTACAACAAGAGATTTAATTGTAAAAATTTTACAGTATGAAAAGGACGGCGAGATTCTATTAAAATTAGGATATTATGTTGGTAGCTCTCTCGCTTCAAGTATCGTTCGCGAAAATAGTCAGGCGTCATCGAAATCGTTACGACCATTTGATCGTGTCCAACTTATTGATCGGATAAGTGTTAGTCTTCAGAGTCAGATGACGACACGGGAAATTAACGTTTATTTGGCTGGATATAAAATTGATTTCAAATGGGAAGATGTCGCTGATAGTAAGCGGCTGTATGCTATGGATATTCTTAAGTGCGTTGATGATTCCTTGATTTTGGATATTGCCCATGATCTCCATGTCGAAATACCAGGTGCTGTTACCCATCAGGGTAAACAATTGTTCGAAATTCTTTCTAAAAATGGCCTGACGGCTTGTCAGGAAGATTTTTACAGAACAATTGAAGATAGCAATACAAATCCGTACGAGGCGATAGGACACGCTTCATCAACATTTGAAAGTATTTGCAAGGCTATTTTAGATAGGACAAAAACTGTTTACCCAAAAAAACAAGATATAAAAACACTGACAAAGGCTGCTGCAACGGCATTGAATCTTGCTCCTGACCAGCATGGTCAGGCAGAATTTAAGGGGATATTGACAGGGTTGAGCAGTGCTGCCAGTGGTCTCGGTGTTTTGCGGACAATGTATAGTTCTTTTCATGGAAAAGGTGAGCAGCAGAATTACACAAGAAAGCAGCTTGAGCCACGGCACGCACGGCTTGCTGTAAATGCCTTGTCTACGATAGGTGTATTTTTTATTGAGACATACATTCGATTGTATGGAGAAGATTCAATGTGAGGCGGTTGTTTTTTCGGTTTACACGTAGTCCTTTAGAAATCTAGCCAGATCATCCAACCACCCTTCCCTGTCATCCCTTTTTCCAAACCGTAAAAAATCCTGACACCTGATACGCCGGTTTTCTTTGCGCCGGCACTGTCCTCCCGGCCGTCGTGCCCCTGGGAATCCTTGCGCCGTCTCGCTTGCGTGATTTTTCACGTAATCCGGGTTTTGTGGCATGTGGGTTGCTCTTAGGGGGGCATGAGCGCGTCCTCCGCCCCATACAGCGAACGTCCGGCCCAGGGGCTGGTGCTTCTGGCCGAGCGCAATTCGCGTATCCGCAGCTTCCTGGCCCGGGAATTCCAGGGCCGGGGCGTGCGTGTGGCCGAATTGGCGGACGGGCGCGACCTGGCGCGGGCCCTGGCCGAGGCCCCCGGGCCCGGCGTGGTGGTCCTGGACCTGGAGATCGCGCATCTGGACGCGGGGCTGGAGGCCCTGCAACGGGCGGCGGACTCCTGGCGGCTGGTGATCCACGCGCTGATGCCCGACCACAACGGGCATCCGGCCATGGAACTGGCCGAGGCCGTGGTGGAGAAGGGCGCGGACCCGGGCAAGCTGCTGCTGGCCGTGGCCGCCCTGGCCGCGTACGCGAGCGGGGCCGGGGAAGACGGGGAGGGCGCGGCATGAGGGCCTACGTGGACGAACTGCACGACCCGGCCTACTACCGTTCGCTACGGCGCAGCGTGGCGGCCATGATCCTCCTGGCCTCCCTGACGCCCCTGGCGCTGGTGGGCGGCATCAGCGCCTACCAGTTCCACGTCTCCTACGAGGCCAAGGTCCTGGCCCAGCTTTCGGAGATGGTCCAGAAGCACCAGCAGAACATCGATTTCTTCCTCTCCGAGAAGCTCGGGGACCTGCGCCTCATGGCCCGGCTCTACGACTACCCCCGCCTGGCCGACGAGGAATTCCTCAAGACGCGCCTGAAGCTCCTGCAGGAGGAGTTCCGCGGGGCCTTCGTGGACCTCGGGGTCGTGGACGGCCGGGGCATGCAGCGGGCCTACGCGGGGCCCTTCATGCTGGAGCAGGCCGACTATTCCGAGGCCCGCTGGTTCCGCCAGGCCATGCACAGCGAGGTCTACATCTCCGACGTCTTCCTGGGCCTCAGGGGCCTGCCGCACTTCATCATCGCCGTGCGCGGCACGCACCGGGGCCAGCCCTGGATCCTGCGCGCCACCATCGACTTCATGGCCTTCGACTCCCTGGTGGAGAACATCCGCATCGGCCGCACGGGCGCGGCCTTCATCGTCAGCCGCGAGGGCCGCTTCCAGACCACGCCGCCCCCGGGGGGCGAGTCCATGGACACCTCGCGCTTCGTGCGCGTGCTCACGGACATGCGCACCCCCGAGGGGGACGCGGGCTGGAGCCCCATGGGCCGCGAGGCCGTGGTCCAGCTGCGGACCGGGCCCACGGGCCTGGACACGGTGTACGTGATGACGCCGCTCAAGGGCGGCGAGTGGCTCCTGGTGTACCAGCAGGACGAGGACGACGCCTTCGCCTCGCTCCTGGCCGCGCGGCGGACCATGGTCGCGGTCATGCTCCTGGGCGCGGCGGGCATCGTGCTCACGGCCCTGTACCTGGCCCGGCGCATCGTGCGCTACATTGAGCGCGCGGACGCGGAAAAGGCCGTGATGAACGACCAGGTCATCGAGGCGGGCAAGATGGCGGCCATCGGCGAGCTGGCCTCGGGCATCGCCCACGAGATCAACAACCCCGTGGCCATCATGCTGGAGGAGGCGGGCTGGGTGGGCGACGTGGCCGGGGACCTGGACCTGCCCGACAAGGACCGCGCGGAGATCGCCGCCTCCCTGTCCCAGATCCGCACCCAGGGCGCGCGCTGCCGCGAGATCACCCACAAGCTTTTGTCCTTCGCCCGGCGCATCGACCCCACGGTGATGACCGTGGACCTGAACAAGGCCGCGCGCGAGGTGGTGGGCCTGTCCGAGCAGCGCGCGCGCTACGACAACATCGAGTTCGCCATGGATTTCGCGCCGGAGCTGCCCTGCATCCGGGCCTCGGCCTCGGAGCTGCAGCAGGTGCTGCTCAACCTGGTGAACAATTCCATAGACGCCATCGGCCCGGGCGGCGGGGACATCCGGATATTCACCCGCCAGGACAAGGGCGGGGTGGTCCTGGGCGTGGAGGACAGCGGCGAGGGTATCCCCAAGGCCAACCTCTCGCGCATCTTCGACCCCTTCTTCACCACCAAGCCCGTGGGCAAGGGCACCGGCCTCGGCCTGTCCATCATCTACGGCATCATCAAGAAGATGGGCGGCGAGGTCGACGTGGACAGCGTGCCCGGCCAGGGCACCACCTTCACCCTGCATTTCCCGGAGTCGATCCTGGCGCCCCAGGGCGAGGAGGACGGCCATGTGTAGTCACGGCGGCCTCGGCGGCTGCCGCGTGCTCCTGGTGGACGACGAGCGGGCCTTTCTGGCCGTGATGTCCAAGCGCCTGGACAAGCGGGGCTTCGAAGTGGCCTGCGCCGAGAGCGGCGAGGCCGCCCTGGACCGGGTGGCCGACGCGATCCCGGACGTGGTGGTCTTGGACATGCGCATGCCGGGCATGGACGGGCTGGCCGCGCTTTGCGCCATCCGCCGCGCCGCGCCCGGGGCCGAGGTCATCATCCTCACGGGCCACGCGGACATGGACGCGGCCATGGCGGGCATGCGGGCCGGGGCCTTCGACTATCTGGTCAAGCCCGCGGACATCGAGGAACTGACGTGCAAGATCCAGGACGCCTACCAGCGCAGGCTGCTCTGCCCGGCATCGGCCGGGGCGTGACCTGGAAGGGTGGAATACATCCCCGAGGGTGGGGAAGACAGAGGAACGGACAACGACATGGAGGAGGAAAGGAAATGAAAATCGGAAGAGGCATTTATCAGGCGATGCTCGAGAGCTCCCGGGCGTACGCGCAGTGGGACCTGGAGACTTCCAGGAACATCCTCAAAAGCAAGCGCAAGATGTGGATCCTGGCCGCGCTGACCCTGCCCATCATCATCGGCTCCGTGGCCATCGCCGCGCCCGAGCTGCCCGAGATCCTGGGCGGGCACAAGGCGTACAGCCCCGCGTACTACACGCCCTTTATCTTCGGCGTGTCCATCCTCATCGGCCTGTGCGCCGGGCTCATCACCGGCTGCATCGGCGCGGGCGGCGGGTTTATCATCACCCCGGCGCTCATGAGCGCGGGCATCAAGGGCATCCTGGCCGTGGGCACGGACCTGTTCCACATCTTCGCCAAGGCCATCATGGGCACGGCCATTCACCGCAAGCTGGGCAACGTGTCCGTGGCCCTGGCCGTGGCCTTCCTGGTGGGCGCGGGTCTGGGCGTCACGGGCGGCGGCGTCATCAACCGCGCCCTGTACGAGACCAACCCCGTGCTTTCGGACACCTTCATCAGCGTGATCTACGTGGTGCTCCTGGGATTCCTGGGCATCTACGCGCTGTTGGACTTCCTGCGCCTGCGCAAGGCCGGTGACGACGTGGGCGCCCACGGCGAGACCTCGTCGTCCGGCGGCGGCAGCGGCAAGTCCCTGCCCGAGCGGCTGCAGTCCAAGAACATCCCGCCCATGATCACCTTCGACGAGGACCTGACCCCGGGCGGCAAGAAGATTTCGGCCCTGTTCGTGGCCGTGTGCGGCGGCATCGTGGGCTTCGCGGCGGCCATCATGGGCGTGGGCGGCGGCTTCCTGACCTTCCCCATGTTCGTGTACATTCTGGGCGTGTCCTCCTTCACCACCGTGGGCACGGACATCCTGCAGATCATCTTCACCGCGGGCTACGCCTCCATCGCCCAGTACGCCATCTACGGCTTCATCTTCTACACCCTGGCCATGGGCATGCTCATCGGTTCGCTGCTGGGCATCCAGGTCGGCGCCATGACCACCCAGGTGGTCAAGGGCATCTACATCCGCGGCTTCTACGCCCTGGCCATCATCGCCGGGTTCGTGAACCGCCTGTTCGCCCTGCCCGGCAAGCTGGCCGAGATGAAGATCCTCGACCCCAACCCCGCGCTGTACCACATCCTGGACAACATCGGGAACGGGCTGTTCTTCATCGTCATCGGCATCTTCGCCGTCTGGGTCATCGGCAAATTCCTCTTGTCCATCAAGATGCTGAGGGAGGAGGCGTAATCATGGCTCGCTACAACTCCAAGAAACTGACGTTGTCGGCCTTCATGGCCCTGGTTTTCTTCGGCCTGCTCATCTACATGTTCCTGCCCCATTTCGGGGAGGGCTCGAAGATGAACGCCCTGGAGTATTCGGACCAGCTGTTCAACTCCATCTCCAAGGGCTCCTCAAATTACATCCCGGGCATCATGACCCAGGCCGCCAAGTTCGACGGCAAGAGCGTGGACATCGTCCTGCACTTCGAGGACAGCGCGGCCGACGCCCACGGCAACCCGGCCACCGTCGGAACGGAAGTGGCCGCCAAGGCCGGGGCCATCTTCTCCAAGGTGGCCGACGTCCAGGTCCAGGGCGGGGAAATGGCCCTCAAGGCCGACATGGGCGCGCTGGTCACCGCCGCCCTCACCGACGCCCAGGACATGTTCAACAACCGGGGCGAGGCCGTGAAGGGCCGCTACGGCATGGACGAGCGCGAGGCCCTGTTCATGTGGTGGATGGGGCTCAAGACCCTGGACAAGGAACTCAAGCTCAAGGGCGGCCGCGAGAACGTGGCCATGGCCAAGATCGTGGACACGGCCATCAAGAAGGGCGTCGAGGTAGGCTATAACTACTATGGCATCCAACCCGAGAGCGCCGGGGACCGGGCGGGCATCCTGACCTTCGCCCTGGTCTTCTACGTGGTCTACACCCTGTGGTGGGGCATGTGCATCTACTACATGTTCGAGGGAATCGGCCTGGTGATGTCCAAGGGCCACAAGCAGGAGTCCTGACCCTCCTGATCCGACAGCGGTTGCGGAGCCCGGCCCCGGCCGGCTCCGGAACCTTTGACCGGGCGGTCCGGCTAAGGCACAATCGGACCGCCCGGCCCCTCCGGGCCGCCGTCCCTCGCCGGGCGGCGGCCCGCATTTCCGGCCGCGGCCCAAGGAGGCGCGACGCATGGGCTGGCTCACGGGCTTCATAGACAGGCTCCTGGGGGACAAGGACGGCGGCCCGGTCAGTGCCGAGGAGGCCGAGGCGCGGCGCAGGGCGCTCGCCGCCGACTTCCACCATTTCAAGCTGCTCCTCGGGGCCAACTCCAAATCCCTGGAGATCATGACGGACATCGAGGACGCCCTGCGCGGGCGCCGGGTCTTCGGCATGAGCTTCATCCGCGCCCAGTGCACCGCCGCCGTGGTCAGCGTCTACGGCATCATCAAGCACCTGGACGGCATGGCCCCGGGCAAGTACGCCCGGCTCTTCGAGCGCTTGGAGGTCATCAAGGCCGACGTCGCCGCCCTCATCGACCCCGTGGGCGAGGAGGCCGACGTCCCCCTGGTGGTGCCGCTACGGGACGTGGACAAGTCCATGGCCGACGTGGTGGGCTCCAAGATGGCCAACGTGGGCGAGATCAAGAACCGCATCGGCCTGCCCGTGGTGCGCGGCTTCGCCGTCACCGTGCGCGGCTACCACGAGTTCATGAACCACGGGGAGCTGCGCAAGGACATCCACCTGCTCTTGGGGTCCACGGACCCCGAGAGCATGTCCGACCGCTTCGAGCTGTCCGGCCGCATCCAGGAAAAGATCATGCTTGCGCCCCTGCCCCCGGGCCTGGAGCGCGCCATCCTGGCCGAGTACGACCGGCTGCGCGCCCAGGAGGGCGGGGACGTGCGCGTGTCCCTGCGTTCCTCGGCGCTCGGCGAGGACGCCGCCGGGGCCTCCTTCGCCGGGCAGTTCCGCTCCATCCTCAACGTGGACCGCGACGGCCTGGCCGACGCCTACCGCGAGGTGGTGGCCAGCATGTTCAGCCTGCCCGCCCTGACCTACCGCCTGAACCGGGGCATCCGCGAGGAGGACGCGGCCATGTGCGTGGGCTGCATGGTCATGGTGGACTCCGAGGCGGGCGGGGTCATGTATTCCCGCAGCCCGGTGAACGTGCGCGACGACGCCGTGTTCATCAACTCCACCTGGGGCCTGCCCAAGATGGTGGTGGACGGCCAGGGCGCGCCGGACCGCTTCGCGGTCACGCGCGGCGGGCCGGACGGGGAGGGCTTCGCCGTGCGCGAGACGCGCATCCCCCGCAAGCCCCAGCGCTACGTCTGCCGCGCCGAGGAGGGCGTCTGCCTGGTGGAGGAGAACGACGACCGCGCGGACGAGCCGTCCCTCACCGGGGAGCAGGCCGTGGAACTGGCGCGCATGGCCGTGCTCCTGGAGGAGCATTACGGCTCGCCCCAGGACATCGAATGGGCCCTGTCCCGGGACGGGCGGCTGTTCATCCTGCAATGCCGCCCCCTGTCCCAGGCGTCCAACGGCCGCGACGCGGCGGAAGTCTCGCGCGACCCGGCGGAATACGGCGAGCCCCTGCTCACCGGCGGGGTCACTGCCAGCCCGGGCGTGGGCTTCGGGCCCGTGCACATCCTGGAGCGCGACGCCGACGCCCTGGACTGCCCCCAGGGCGCGGTGCTGGTGGCCCGCTTCGCCCTGCCCAAGTGGGCCTCGCTGCTGGGCTGGGCCGCGGCCCTGGTCACGGAGCAGGGTGCCGTCACCGGGCACCTGGCCAACGTGGCCCGCGAGTTCGGCGTGCCGGCCCTGACCGCCGTGCCCGACGCGGCCCGGGCCCTGCGCAAGGGCCAGGTGGTCACCGTGGACGCGGACACGGGCGTGGTCTACCCCGGGGCCGTGGAGGCCCTGGCGCGGCTGGTGGGCGAGCGCAGGAATCTCATGGAGGGCAGCCCGGTGTTCGAGGTGCTGCGCGAGGCCGCGGCCCACATCCTGCCCCTGAACCTCCTGGACCCCGACGACCCGGAGTTCCGGGCCCGCAACTGCCGGACCCTGCACGACATCACCCGCTTCTGCCACGAGAAGAGCGTGCAGGAGATGTTCGCCCTGAACATGAGCCGCGAGGACCAGGAATGCGGGGGCTACCAGCTGCGCTACGACGGGCGGCCCGTGCAGTTCTGGGTGGTGGACCTGGAGGACGGCTTCGACGTGCGCCCCGAGGGGCCGTTCATCGACGTGGAGGACATCGTTTCCGTGCCCATGCTGGCCCTGTGGGACGGCATCAACGCCATCCCCTGGCAGGGGCCGCCCAAGGTCAACGCCAAGGGCCTGATGACCATCTTCCTGGAGGCCGCCACCAACCCGGCCCTGAACCCGGCCCACGGCTCCAAGTTCTCCAACCGCAACTATTTCATGGTCTCCTCGGACTACTGCAACCTGCAGTCGCGCTTCGGGTTCCATTTCTCCACGGTGGAGGCCCTGGTGGACGCGGCGCGGCCCATGCGCAGCTACATCAACTTCCGCTTCGCCGGGGGCGCGGCGGACTTCTCGCGCCGCCGCCGCCGGGCCGTGTTCATCGCCGGGCTGCTCCAGGAGTTCGGGTTCTACGTGGACGTGCGCTCGGACAACCTGTTTGCGCGCTACGAGGGCATGCCCCAGCCCAGGATGTGCGAGCGCCTGAAGATGCTGGGCTATCTGACCATGCACACCCGCCAGCTGGACATGATCATGGCCGACGAGGCCGCCACCCAGCGCCACCGGGCCAGGATCATGGACGACATCCGGCGCATCGTGCCCGGGCTGCGCCATGCGGGCAGCGCTGGCAGCGATCTGCACATCGGCGGCAAAGGCGCCCGGCCGGCTCTCCGCCCCGAAGAAGCGGAAGAATAGGGCGGGCCGAGTCCCGCCGCCCCCGGGACATCCTTTGCGGCAAAACAAAGCCCCCGTTTCCGGGGGCTTTGTCGTTGGTTCGGCGGGAGGCCGCCCGGGGGCGTCCTAGTAGGCCGTGAAGCGGTCCTTGGGCTGGAAACAGATGGGGCACTTCTCGAACTCCTCGCCCTTGTGGATATAGCCGCAGATGGGGCAGAGGTGGTACGCGTCGTCGTCCGGGGCGTCGATGTCGTTGTAGGCGTTCAGGTAGCGCTCGGCGTGCACGGATTCGGCCAGCTTGGCCCGCGTGAACACGAACACGGCCTTCTTGTCGCCCTCTTCCTGGGCCTTCTTGATGAAGGCCGGATACATGTCCGAGGTTTCGTAGATTTCGCCGTTGGCCCCGGAGATGAGGTTCAGGTCGCAGGTCCCGGCCGCCGGGGGCTCGGCCGTGGGCTTCCGGTAGCCGGGGTCCATCTTGGAGACGAGGTCGTACTCCAGGCCGATGTGGATCAGTTCGGCGGCGGCGGTGGCCTCGAAGAGGCGGGCTATCTGGGCGTAGCCCTGCTCCCTGGCGGCCTTGGCGAAGGCCATGTACTTGGCGTTGGCCCCGGTTTCCCCGGCGATGGCCGCCTTGAGGTTTTCGAGGGTCGTGCCCACGCTGGTCTTGCTGTTGGCGGCGACGTTGAAGTTGGTCGCCGTATCGGCGGTGGGAACCTTGGCTCGGACTTTCATGGGAACACTCCTGTGTGTTGGAGTTTGACGACGACGGATGGCTGCGATCCGTCCGGGCATTGCTGAAGCATCGGGCGATGCGGCCCGAATCCGATTTGTGCCCGCTGCCGTAGACCTCGTCAAGCCTCGGCGCGGGGATGCGGCCGCGTGCGCGGCGGGTCCGGGAAATCAGGTGCCGTTGCTTCCCGGGGCGGCGGAGTCGACGCTGAAGGTGCCGCCCACCAGATACCAGACCAGCTTGGCCGTCTCGTTGACCACGCGCACGGCCGCGTCGCGGTCCGTCCACCAGCGCGCGGGGAAGGGTTCCCCGGGCGCGGACGTGACCAGGACTTCGGTGCGGGGCAGGGCGCGGGAGAAGATCAGCCTCGCCCTGAGCACGTGGTAGGGCGAGGTGACCACGATGATGCGCTGGAAATCCGGGAATTCGCGGGCGACGGCAGCGGCCTCGGCCCGCGTGCTGGCGATGTCCTCGCCGTAGAGGCGCACGGCCTCCTGGGGCACGCCCCGGGAGAGGAGCAGGCGGCGGTAGATTTCCTGCTGTTCGGGAATGTCCACGCCCACCTCGGCCAGGATGGCGCCGCTGGCCCTGTGGCGCACCCGAGGCACGCAGACCAGGGGGGCCAGGCCTTGCCTGTACAGGTCGGCTGCGGCCAGGGGCCTGTACCAGCCGCCGCCCAGGACCACGATGGCCTGGGCCGGGGCGGGCTCGTCCTGGGTGGCGATCATGCTGCCCGTGACCAGCACGGCCGCGCCCACGCAGAGCACGCCCAACAGGGACAGGGCGGCGGCGGCCTTGAAGAGCCAGGCTATGATCCGTCCCAGGCCCTTCATTCGTTGACCCCGTACACGGCCTCCACGGACTTCTTGAAGCCCGCGAAGGTCCCCTTGCGCAGGTGCTCGCGGGCCTGGCGGGCCAGGCGCAGGAAATAGGCCAGGTTGTGGATGGTGTTCAGGCGGTAGGAGAGGAGCTCCCGGGCCACGTAGAGGTGCCGCAGATAGGCCTTGGAAAAGGTCCGGCAGGTGTAGCAGTCGCAGGCCGGGTCCAGGGGGCTGTCGTCCTCGCGGTACTGGGCGCGCTTGATGTTCACCTTGCCCTCGGAGGTGAACAGGGTGCCGTTGCGCGCGTTGCGCGTGGGCAGCACGCAGTCGAACATGTCGATGCCCGCCTCGATGCCGTCCAGGATGTCCAGGGGCGTGCCCACGCCCATCAGGTAGCGGGGCTTGTCCTCGGGCAGGAGCGGGGCGCTGTGGCGCAGGATGCGCAGCATCTCGGGCTTTCCCTCGCCCACGGACAGCCCGCCCAGGGCGTAGCCCTCGAAGGGGATGGCCGTGAGTTCCTCGATGCTGCGCTCGCGCAGGTCCTCGAAGAACCCGCCCTGGCAGATGCCGAAGAGCAGCTGCCCGCGTTCCCCGGGCTGGTGGTATTCGCGGCAGCGCGCGGCCCAGGCCGTGGTCAGCTCCAGGGCTTTTTCCGTGTACTCGCGCCCGGCCCCGGCAGCCGCGCACTCGTCCAGGACCATCATGATGTCCGAGCCCAGGTTTTGCTGGATGGAGATGGACTTCTCCGGCGAGAAGAAATGCTTGGACCCGTCGATGTGCGAGCGGAACTCCACGCCGTCGGCGTTGATGTCGCGCAGGCCCGCCAGGCTGAAGACCTGGAAGCCGCCGGAGTCCGTGAGGATGGGGCCGTCCCAGCCGTTGAAGCGGTGCAGGCCGCCCCGGCGGGCCACCAGCTCGTCCCCGGGGCGCAGGTAGAGATGATAGGTGTTGCCCAGGATGATCTGGGCCTCGACCTCGCGCAGGTCGCGCGGGTCCACGCTCTTTACGCTGCCCACGGTGCCCACGGGCATGAACACCGGGGTGTGCACCGGGCCGTGGGCGGTGCTGAGCACGCCCAGGCGGGCCTTGCCCTCGCGGGCGCAGACCGTGAAGTCGCCGGGGGCGGCGTGGGCCGTAAGCGCCGCCGTTTCAGCGGGGCTGAGGATTTCCTTGGTCACGATCAGTTCACCCCCGCCCTGGGGCAGACGTCCGCCAGTTCGCATTCGCCGCAGCGCGGGGAGCGCGCCGGGCAGACCTGGCGGCCGAAGAGCACCAGCATGTGGTTCACGTCCCCCCAGTCGGGTTGCGGAAAGAGTTTCATCAAATCCTGCTCGATCTTGATAACGTCGGTGTTTTTGGTCAGGCCCATGCGGAAGGACAGGCGCTTCACGTGGGTGTCCACGGCCAGGCCCTCCTGGATGCCGAAGGCCCCGGAGAGCACGATGTTGGCGGTCTTGCGCGCCACGCCCGGGAGACGCGTCAGCTCGGCCATGGTCCGGGGCATCTCCCCGCCGAATTCCTCCACGATCATCCGGCCCGCGGCCACGAGGTTCCTGGCCTTGTTGCGGTAGAAGCCCGTGGAGCGCACCACCTCCTCCACCTCGGCCACGTCGGCCCCGGCCATGGCCTTGGGGCCGGGCCAGCGGCCGAATAGCTCGGGCGTGACCTGGTTCACGCGTTTGTCCGTGCACTGGGCGGCCAGCACCGTGGCGGCCATGAGCTCCCAGGGATCCTTCCAGGTCAATTCGGATTCCGGCGCCGGATAGCGCTTTTTCAGCCGCTCGAGGATCACGGCGGCGCGTTCCTGTCTGGTCATGGTTCGTTTCCTGTGTGGGCGTTGGGGCCGCTCGGCCCGTCTGGGCCCCTCATACGGCCCTTTGCCCGTGATGGCAATGCGGGGCGTCTCCTCGGATCGGACCTTGTCTACTCTTTGTATACAAAAGATGTCGAGGCGCAGTGGATTGTCCATCCGGATTATACAAATCGGGGTTTGCCCGCGCGGCCCCCGGCCGGGGCGCTGCGGAAAGGGTTCGAGGAATATCGTTTGATGCCAGCTATTAATTCGAAAGTTTTCTATGGCCCGTCGCGTTGGTACGGCTCTTGTAACAAGGGGGGCAACACGGCTTGGAAACTCCAGCTACGTTTACAAGGACATCCAGGTCTCCGCCCCCGGCGGAAGCCTTGATGAGGAGGGAGAAAATCATGGGCCACAGCGAACAGTACGAAAACCGGACCAACAACTACATCAGACTTGGCGCCTTCTTCTTCAACCACGACAGCGAGATTGTGTTCGCTGACAGGCGCAGGTCCATCTCCCTCGTCAACGTCACCCATGAGGGTGCCCGCCTGCGCAAGCACGACGGCGTGGACTACGCCCTGGGAGTCGGCTCCCCCATCACCCTGAACCTCAAGCTGGGCGACGAGGAGACCGAGCGGCTCTCGGGCACCGTCGCCTGGGCCACTGGCACCGAGGTGTTTGTGGACTTCGGCCGCCGCCTGAGCGTGGGCGTAGGCTATCTGCAAGGCCTTGCCGACAACTAAGTGGGTTTTGGACGGCGTCGTGCCGTCCATTTCCGGCCCGGACGGGAAACCCGGACCCGTCCGGGCCGGTATTCAAACCAGCCTTCGGGAAACAGACAACAAAGTCGCTCTTTCGCCACCATAGTTGGCGTTTATCGGGGAGCCCTGGCAGGACGCCGGGGCTCCCCTTATATATTTTTGTCGCCTAGCAGAAAAAGCCCCGCCCCGGCCGCAGGCAGTCCCAAAGGTGTGAGATGCGAGGCGCAAAAAAACCGCAAGACCGACGCGTATCCCAATACGCGAGATTTTGCGGTTTTTGCAGCAACGAAGCAGATCGCGCCTTTGGGGCTGCCTGCGCTAGTTGAGGGCTTCGTCGCTGAACCTGCCCACGCCATACTCGCTGCGCCGGAAGAATTTGTCCGGGCTGGGGCCGATGATCTGCATCTCCGGGTAGCGCTGCTGCATGTCCAGGGCGATGCGCATCTCCTTGGTGCAGCCCGTGGAGTAGGTGGCGTCCTTGCCCGCCCAGACCGGCGGGACCCGGCGGCCCATGAGCTCGAAGCTGCGCTCGATGTCCGCCACGGTCTGGAAGCGCCAGACGTTGAGCCGCCCGCTGCGCTGGACCCGCTCCCACATGAACATCAGGTCGTCGGCGTCCATGCCTTCCTCGAAGTGCTCCGCCGGATTGATGATGAAGGTGTCCTCCAGCTTTTCCCGCAGATGGCGCACGAAGGCGTCCACCACCTTGATGGCCGTGCCCGTCTGCCCGGGGATGGAGCCGATGATGGCGCTGTAGAACATCACGGTGCGGCCCTCGGCCTTGGCCTTGCGCATGGAGGCGATGAGCTCGTCCGCGCGCTCCAGGAGGTGTTGTTCCGAGAATTTGACCACGTGCGCGGCGCGGGGCTTGTGGCGCATGTGGAAGGCCCCGGCCTCGTCGCGGTGGAAGCAGAGCACGTCGCGGGTGAATTCCTGGCCCGTCATGATCAGCCTGCGGTGGTGGGGTTCGCCCTTGGCCAGGATCAGGTCCGCCTCCTTCCAGGCCCGGGCGAAGGTCACGCTCACGCGGTACAGGTTCAGCTCCTCGCGCGTGCCGTCGGAGATGACCAAGAGCGGATGCTCGCGCTGGGCCTGGAGCAGCTCGTTCTTGCTGGCCCGGGGGTTGGCGAAAAGGTGCGCGTTCTCCAGGGCCCCGGCCAGGGCCGGGTCCGCCTCCCAGTCCCAGAAGGTGGGGGAATCGAAGTGGAAGCCCTCCTTGAGGGCCAGGACCACCCGGTGCCCCTGCATGAGCAGGCAGCGGATGACGCGCAGGTCGAAGAGCAGGCCCCCGCTGGTGTCGGGCAGGTAGAGGATGCGCAGGCCGCGCCCCCGTCCCGGCTCGAAGACCCGCTTCAGGCAGTCCAGGGCCCCGGGGTCGCAGAGGTCTGCGTTGCGGATGCCCTCCACGGCGGCCTGGTAGTAGGGGCCGGTCCAGATGTCCGCCATGGTGGAGAGGACGGTCAGGCGCATCATCTCGATCATGTCCAGCTCGAAGCGGAAATCCGAGAAGCGCACGCAGGCCCGGGTCTCGTCCGGACAGATGTTCAGCAGCCGGTCCAGCTCCGGGGAGTCCAGGGCCTCGGCGGCCTGGCGGTTGTGCCGGGCCTTGCGCACCTGGAAGGGGTCCGTGAGCCCGCTCTGGGTCAGGAAGATGGTGATGAAGCGTTTCATCACCCGCGAGGGGATCATGATGGGCGAGGTGCGGATCTGGCGGTATTTGTGGGCGCAGAGCAGGAGGATGCGCTTGCGGTCCGCGCGGTCGGGCACGAATTCGCGCACCAGGCGCGCCAGGGCCAGCCACTTGAGGTTGTATTCGCGGCCCAACTCCGGGTCCAGGCGGGTGTCCAGGAGCAGGGGCAGCCTGCGGTCCGAGAACGGGCCGTAGACCTGGGCCTCGTCGCGCAGGGCCACCATGAAGCGGATCTGCTCGGGCGAGGCGTTCTTGCCCGGGTCGATGGAATGCTCCAGGTTGTTTTCGGTCATGAAATGCAGGAGCCACGCGTCCAGGGACGGCGAACGGCCGTAGCGCAGGTTCTGCGTGGACGTGAAGTCGGAACTGATGGGCATGATCCTGCTCCGTGTCTGCTTTTCCGGGGGGTGGGCCGGATCCTACTCGGAAAATGCACGCAGCTGAATCTTTTTCTGCATGCGAAAACCGTGGCTTGCATGGCCGTCTTGAGACTGTCGCCCCGTCCTGCTATACTGCGCGGCGACGTCTTCGTGTTTCAAACCGCCACGCTGGAATCGCCATGCCCAGGCCTTGTCTTGCCTTGTCTTGTCTGTCGCGCCTTGCCTCGGCCCTGTTTCCGGCTTTCCTGCTCCTGTGCCTGTGTCTTGCGGGGTGCGCGCAAAAGACCGTGCTCTACGGCTACGGGCCGGGCGCCTCGGCCGGGGGCGGGGCGCAGCCGGAGCATGACCTCGCGACCCTGCCCGAGGGCTGGGGCATGGTGGACGTGGAGTGCGCCAAGGGCGTGGGCGAGAAGCGCGGGGAGATGGACACCCTGTTCGGGTGCCTGCTGCACGCCAAGCAGAGCGGAAAGGGCGTTGTGCGCCTGCCCAAGGGTGTCTACCTGGGCCACGTGGCCGAGTTCATCGTCAAGGCCCTGAAGTTCTACCGTCTGGAGTCGCATTTCGAGCGCTTCTACGGCTACCGGGTGGTGATGGTCTTCCGCCCGGCCACGCCCGAGGAGGCGGCCGACAGCACGGACCCGGGCTGGTCCCGCCTGGGCGCTGGGGTCGCCGGGGAGGCCGCCCTGACCCTGTTCGGCGCGCCCCTGGTGCCCATCGTGGCGCCGGTGGCCTTCGCCTTCGAGTCCGTGGACGCGGACATGGAATTCCAGAACTACAAGAAATACGCCCGCGCCAACGGCCTGCCCGAGCCCACCCGCCGGGGCGACGAGATCACCGGCGAAGAGTACAAGCGGCGCTACGAGTCCTATTGGCGGGCCGTGAACGGCGAGAAGGCCGTCCCCGGGGTGGAGTCCCAGTACGTGGTGGAGCGCTGCTACCTGGCGCATTCCCGGGGCGGGTGCCTGCGCCTGGCCAGGAGGCCCGGGGCCTCCGCGATCCGCTGATCCCTGCCTATCCGTTCTGGCGCAGCACGGCCTCGGCCACGTCCGCCGGGTCGATGTCGGCCATGCAGCGCTGGCCGTGGCGGCAGCCGCGTCCCCCGTGCAGGGAGCAGGGGCGGCAGGAGAGGTCCCTTTCCAGGACCGTGTCGTCCGGGCCCGAGGGGTAGAAGCCCCAGGCCCGGGTGGTGGGGCCGAACAGGGCGGCCACGCGCGTGCCCACGGCCGTGGCCAGGTGCATGGGCCCCGAGTCCCCGCTGACCAGCACGTCGCACTGGGCCAGGAGCGCGCAGGTCTGGCGGATGTCCGTGCGGTTGGTGTAGTCCGTGACGCCCTGGAGCGGGGTCTGGCCGCAGAGGGGCGCGGGGTCGCGGCCGATGACGGCCATGCGCCAGCCCGCCCGGTGCAGGCGTCCGGCCAGGTCCAGCCAGTGCTCCTCGGGCCAGCGCTTGCCCGCGTGGGTGGCGTAGGGGTGCAGGGCGGCCAGGGGGCCGTCCGTGCCCGTGGCCGCTGCCAGCCTGCGGCCCACGAGCTTCTCGTCCTCGGAAAGGGTGATGCGCGGGACCAGGGCGCTGGCCGGGGGCGCGGTCCGCTCCACGGCCAGGGCGTAGCGCTGGGGCACGTTCAGGGCCTCCAGGGTCCGGCGCGCCCCGGGCCAGCCCGTGACGCCGTAGAGGCGGCGGGCCAGGGTGAACTTGGGATAGCGCCTCACCGGGCCCTTCCACACCGCGCCCAGCACCAGGGAGCGCATGGTGCCGTGCAGGTCCAGAAGCCCCCAGCCCTGGTAGCGCTCGGCCAGCTGGCGGCAGGCCTGGAGCCAGGCCCGGCCGTCCAGGTTGCCGCTGTCGGGCAGGACCAGCTTCTCCACGGCCGGGTGGCCCGTCAGCGCCGGGGCGAAGGCCTTCTTGGTCAGGAAATGGAAGCTCCAGCCGCGCGTGCGCGCCAGGTGCTCCAGGACTCCGGTGGTCAGGACCACGTCGCCCAGGGCGCTCAGGCGCACCACCAGCCAGCGGTTGGGCAGGGCCTCAGGCACGGGCGGCCTCCAGCTTGCGCCGCACGTCGGCCCAGACCATGTCCGGGGTCACGTCGCGCATGCAGCGGTGGTGCCCCTGGGGGCATTGCCGAGGGCCGTGCAGGGAGCAGGGGCGGCAGGCGAGTTCCGTCTCCAGCACCGTGGAGCCCTCGCCGCGCGGGAAGAAGCCCAGGTCGCGCGCCGTGGGGCCGAACACCGCGCTCACGGGGGTGCCCTGGACCCAGGCCAGGTGCATGGGCCCGGAATCGTTGGTCAGGTAGCAATCCAGCCTCCCCAGGTGGGCGGCCAGCTCGGGCAGGGACAAGGTGCCGGAGATGTCGCGCACCCGCTCGGGACAGCCCGCGCCGCGCGCCACGCGCGCGGCCACGTCCTCCTCGCCCCGGCCGCCGAAAACCAGGACGCGGGCTCCGTCCCGGGCGGCGCGGCCCGCCACCTCGCTGAAATATTCCTCGGGCCACTGCTTGGTGGGCCAAGTGGACCCGGGGTGCACGCCCAGCACCGGGCCGTCCCCGAGTTCCGCGAACAGCTCCCCGGCCCGCTTCACGGCCCGCTCCGGCAGCACCAGGCGCGGCTCGCGCACCAGGGGCACGTTCAGGGGCCCGGCCAGGCGCAGCAGGCGTTCGATCTCGTCCATGCGGCCGAAGGCCCGGTCCACGGTGTGGGTGTAGAAAAAGGCGTTGTACCAGGGCCGGGAATAGCCGATGCGCCGGGGGATGCTGGACCAGCGGGACACCAGGCCGCTGCGCAGGCTGGTGTGGGCGCTGATCCAGAGGTCCAGGCCCATGCGCGCCACGGCGCGGCCCATGCCCCGGGCGCCCTTGGCGCCGGACTGGGCGTCGCGCTTGGCGAAGCCGCGGACCCCGGCCAGTTCGGGCTGGGCCGCGAACAGGGGCTCCAGCCCCGCGCGCACGAAAAAGTGCAGCTCCGCCCCGGGGAAGCCCTGGGCCAAAGTGTGCAGGAGCGGCAGGGTCAGCACCGCGTCGCCCAGAAAGGCCGTGTTCCAGACGCCTATCTTCATGCCCGGCCCCCTTGTTCCAGCAGCCAACGGCTGGCCGCGTCCAGGTCCTCGGCCACGGCGTGTGGCCAGCCCTCGCGGCGTTCGGGAAGCTCCATGCACGGGCCGGTCAGGGGCGGCAGGCCCAGTTTCTCGGCGGATTCCCGGCCCTTGCCCGTGAGGACCAGCACCGTGGCCGCCAGCCCGGCATTGAGGCCCATGGACACGTCGGCGGGCTTGTCGCCCACCATGGCCGTGGCCTGGGCGTCCAGGCCGTGCTCGCGGGCCAGATCCTCCCACATGCCCGTGGCGGGCTTGCGGCAGGCGCAGCCGTCCTCGGGCGCGTGGGGGCAGAAGGCCGCGCCCGCGAGGCGCACCCCGGCCCCGGCCAGGACCTCGTCCAGGCGGGCCTGCACGGCCTGGTGCTCGTCCAGGCCGAAGTAGCCCCGGCCGATGCCCGACTGGTTGCTGGCCAAAAACAGGCGCACCCCGGCCCCGGCCAGACGCGCGAGCCCCCGGGCCGCTCCGGGCAGAAGCTCCACCCCGTCCGGGTCGCTCAGGTAGTGCCGGTCGCGGATGACCGTGCCGTCGCGGTCCAGGATGACGTTTTGTAGCGGTTTCAGCATGCGGGTGAGGATATCCTTTGGGTCGGGTTCCGATCCGGGTCCCTTTGTGAGGCAAGATGTGGCCCTTCGTCAAGGCCGGGAGGGGACGCCCGGCGGTGCGGAGGCCCGCAGCGCGGCGGGTTGTGCAAATTTTGTCTCTTGCGCGGGGGGTGGGCCTTTGGTAGATGGAACGCGAGGACTCATGCACCAACGCGTATCGGACGAACCATACGACCCGGTTCCCCCCGGCATTGGCCGGGGCGGCGACGGTCCTGTTTCCCTTTTCCTCTCGAGGTATCCCGGGCCATGCTGGACCTGATTCTCGCCGTGGGCCTGGCCGTCGGCGTGTCGGCCTTTTGTTCCGTGGCCGAGGCCGTGCTCTATTCCGTGCCCTGGAGCCGCATCGAGCAGCTGCGCAAGGAAGGCAAGGCCTCGGGCAACATCCTCTACGCCCTGCGCACGGACGTGGAGAAGCCCATCGCGGCCATCCTCTCTCTGAACACCATCGCCAACACGGCCGGGGCGGCCATCGCCGGGGCCGCCGCCGCGCGGCTCTTCGGCCAGGATGCCCTGGGCGTGTTCACCGTGGCCTTCACCGTGGTCATCCTGGTGTTCTCGGAAATCCTGCCCAAGACCATGGGCGTGATGTACACGCGCGGTCTGGCCCCGTTCCTGGCGCAGCCCATGCGCGCCCTGGTCTGGGTGCTCTCGCCCCTGGTGGCGCTGCTGGGTCTGGTTTCCGGGCTGGTGCAGCGCAAGAAGGGCGCCCCGCACCACACCGAGGAGGACATCACCGCCCTGGCCACCATGACGCGCCGCTCCGGGGTTCTCAAGCCCTACGAGGAAATGGCCATCAAGGGCGTCCTGGGCCTGGACCGCAAGGTGGTCCGGGAGATCATGACACCGCGCACGGTGGTCTTCTCCCTGCCCGCGGACCTCACTGTGGCCCGCTCCAGGGCGGAGCACGACATCTGGCACCACAGCCGCGTGCCCGTGTACGACGAGGACCCCGAGGAGATCGTGGGCATCGTCTACCGCCGCGACGTGCTGCGGGCCCTGGCCGACGACCGCGACGACGTGCGCATGGCGGACCTCATGAAGCCCGTGAAGTTCGTGCTGGACTCCTTGACCCTGGATAAGGTGCTGATTACGTTTTTGGAATCCCGAATGCATCTGTTCGTGGTCCTGGACGAGTGGGGTGGAGTCGCCGGAGTTGTCTCCCTGGAGGACGTTCTGGAGGAGATCCTGGGCAAGGAAATCATGGACGAAACCGACGAGGTCGCGGACCTCCGGGCGCTGGCGCGCGAACAGCGTGAAAAGCTGGCGCGCGGCGTGAGAAAAGCGTAGCAGACCGTCCACAAACAGCGATCTGCGGCGTCGCTTCGCTGCTGCGAAAATTCAAACCCTCACGTACGGGGAGTACGCTTCGGTCTTGAATTTTTCTTGCGCCTTGCATCTCACTATTTGTGAACGGTCTGCGTAAGATGTTTTTTCAATAATGTGGTAGAGGTTATCATTATGGCCAACAAGAAGAACGGAAAAGGCGTGTACGTGGCTGCCCTCTGCCTGCTGCTCGGCGGGCTGGGCTGGCTGCTGTTCTCCGGCGTGTCGGAAAACAGCGTGTATTTCGTCAACGTCTCCGAGGCGCTGGCCATAGAGCCCGGGAAGCTCTCCAGCGCCCGCCTCTTCGGCGCCGTGGACGCCAGGGACCTCCAGGGAGGCCCCGGGACCATGGGCGTCACCTTCCGCCTGGTGGACAAGGACGACGCCGCCCAGTCCATCATGGTCACCTACACGGGCGCGGTGCCCGACACCTTCAAGCCCGGCGTCGAGGTCATCGTGGAGGGCGGCCTGTCCCCGTCCACGGGCGTGTTCACCGCCAAGACCCTGATGACCAAGTGTCCCTCCAAGTACAAGAAGATTCGCGAAGAGGAAAAGGCGCAGCAGGGCTAGCGCCCGCGCGGTTTTCCGCTGTCCGGGCCTTGGGCCCGGCCTTTGCTCTTAGGGGTATCATATGCAGATGATCGGATTTTTGTGCCTCGTGCTGGCCCTGCTGACCACCCTGGGGCCCGGCCTGGCCTGCGCCTGGGGCCTGGCCAAGCGCCGTTCGGAGCCCGTCCGCCTGGCCGAGGCCGCCCAACTGGGCAGCCTGCTGCTCCTGGCCCTGGCCTCGGCGGTGCTGGTGCGGGCCCTGGTGGCGCGCGACTTCTCCTTCCAGTACGTGGCCTCGTACACGGATTCCTTCCTGCCCCTGTTCTACGCGGTCACGGCCTTCTGGGCCGGGCAGGCCGGGTCCTTCCTGTTCTGGGCCCTGTGCGTGGCGCTCATGGGCGCCCTGTTCGCCCAGACGCGCACCTACGCCGACCTCTCGCCCCAGGCCAAGGCCTGGTTCTGGCTGACCCACTGCGCGGTGCAGGCCTTTTTCCTGATCATCCTGGCCGGTCCGTCCAACCCCTTCCTGACCCTGTCTCCCGCGCCCGCCGAGGGCAACGGCCTGAACCCGCTGTTGCGCAACCCGGGCATGATCTTCCATCCGCCGCTGCTGTTCATCGGCTACGCGGCCTTCACCGTGCCCGCCTGCCTGGCCCTGGCCGTGTGGGTCTCGGGCGATTCCAAGGGCTGGCTCGCGGCCGGGCGCAACTGGAGCCTGACGGCCTGGCTGTTCCTCACGGCGGGCATCGTGCTGGGCGCGTGGTGGTCCTACATGGAGCTGGGCTGGGGCGGCTACTGGGCCTGGGACCCGGTGGAGAACGCCTCCCTGATCCCCTGGCTCTCGGCCACGGCCTTCCTGCACACCGCCGTGATCCAGGTCCGCAGGGGAGCCCTGCACCGGACCAACGTGCTGCTCATCGTCCTGACCCTGTTGCTGTGCTTTTTCGCCACCTACCTGGTGCGCAGCGGGGTCATCGACTCCCTGCACGCCTTCGGCTCCGGCGGGGTGGGCGGGCCGCTGCTGGCCTTCATGGCGGGCATGCTCGCCGTGGGCGCGGCGGTGGCCTGGCTCGGCCGCGACGAGAGCGCCAAGCCCCTGGACGAACTGGTCTCGCGCCAGGGCTTCCTGCTCATGGCCGCGTGGCTGTTCCTGGCCCTGGGCGCGGTGGTGCTTCTGGGCACCATGTGGCCGGTGATCTCCAACATCTGGAGCCCGAATCCCCAGGGCCTGGACGCGGGGTTCTACAACCGGGTCTGCCTGCCGCTGTTCACCCTCGTCGCCGTGTTCCTGGTCTTTTGCCCCTGGCTGGGCTGGAAGGGCGGGCTCAGGGACAAGCGCATGTTCTGGGTGGTCACGGCGGCCGTGGTGCCCCTGGCGGGCATCTTCTGGTCCCTGGGCGTGCGCGAGCCCCTGCCCCTGGTGGCGGCCACCTCGGCCTCGGCCGGGCTGGTGAGCTTCGCGGCCCTGTTCGCCACGGACGCGGGCACCCGCCGCAGCAAGGCCTCCTGGGGCGCCTACGGCGTGCACCTGGGCCTGGCCCTGATGGTCCTGGGCGTGGCCTTTTCCGGGCCCTACAAGCAGGAGCTGCAGGTGGTCCTGGCCCCGGGCGCCACGGCCAGCCTCGGGGGCTACGAGTTCAAGTTCGTTGATTCCCACCAGGAGAGCACCCAGGCCATGGCCGTGTTCGAGGCCGACCTGGAGGTCACGAAGGACGGCAGGCCCGTGGGCCGCCTGAAGCCCCAGCGCCGGGCCTTCCGCAACTTCGACCAGCCCTTCGCCGAAGTCTCGGTTATCCCCTCGCTGGGCGACGAGATCTATTCCACGGTCCTGGGCCACGACGAGCAGGGGGCGGCGTCCTTCAAGCTCTCGGTGAACCCCCTGGTGAACTGGATCTGGATCGGCGGGACCCTCATGACGCTGTTCCCGCTGTTCGCGGTGGGTCGTAAGCGCTAGCAGCCGAAGGAATTATGCGGTATTGGGCCGGAACGGCCCGGAGCCGGATTTCCGCGAGGCGCGCTGCGCCGGAGGCCTGATGTTGATCCGATTGTCGGACGTGTCCAAATTCTACGGGTCCAAGCTCGTGTTCAAGAAGCTCTCCCTGGAGCTGGAGCCGGGCTGCGTGCTGCTTCTGGTGGGGGCCAACGGCGCGGGCAAGTCCACGCTGCTCAGGATCATGGCCGGGCTCTCGCGGCCCAGCGCGGGCCGGGTGGAGATGGACGTGCCGCCCGAAAAGGTCGGTTTCGTGGGCCACAGGACCTTCATCTATCCCAAGCTTTCGGCCCTGGAGAACCTGCGCTTCTGGGCCCGGCTCTACGGCCTGGACTGCGGGGAGGACGCCCTCTTGGCGGCCCTGGAGCGGGTGGACCTGAAGCGCGCGGCCTACGAGGCGGCGGGCGGCTTCTCCCGGGGCATGGCCCAGCGCCTGTCCCTGGCCCGGGCCTTCATGAGCGCGCCGGACCTGCTGTTCCTGGACGAGCCGGGCACGGGCCTGGACCGCCGTTCCCTGGACGTCCTGCGGCGCGAGATCGCCACAGCCCGGGAGCGCGGGGCCGCCGTGGTCTGGATCAGCCACGACGTGGCCGGGGACCTGGCCCGGGCGGACAAGGTCTTCGCCATCGAGGACAGGACCTGCGGCTACTTCGGCCCGGCGGCCGAATACGAGCCCGCCGGGGCCCTGGCCGGGGAGGGCGCATGATCGGCGCGTCCCTGACCCTGGCGCGCAAGGACCTGCGCATCGTGCTGGCCGGCGGGGTGGGTCTGGCCCAGCCCGTGCTCCTGGGGCTGCTCCTTATTTTCGTGTTCAGCCTGGCCCGGCCCACGGGCGAGCTGACCCCGCCCCAGGCCGCCGCCGGGATATTCTGGCTGGCCAGCCTGTTCTCCCAGGTGCTGATCTTCAACACCCTCTACGCCCTGGAGGAGCAGAACGGCACGCGCCTGGCCCTGGTCCTGGCGCCCATGCCCGTGCACGCGGTCTGGCTGGGCAAGGCCCTGGCTGGCTGGCTGCTGCTCCTCGTGGCCCAGGCGGTGTTCTTCCCCGCGGCCGTGGTTTTTCTGGGGCAGGGCGCGGGGGGGGACTGGCTCCAGGCCCTGGCCGCCCTGGCCCTGGTGGACTGGGGCGTGGTCATCCTGGGCGCGCTCCTCGGGGCCCTGGCCCAGGGCCAGGCCGCCAAGGAGAGCCTGCTCACGGTGATCCTGTTCCCGCTGCTGGTGCCCCTGCTCATGGCCGGGGTGCGGGTCTTCGGGTTCCTGTTCGCCGGCGAGGCCGGGGACGCCACGGGCTGGCTGGGCCTGGCCGTGGGCTTCGACGCCCTGTTCTCGGGCGCGGCGCTGTTTTTGTTCCCCTTTGTGTACGGCGGCGAGGAATAAGGAGTAATCGGATGTCGGACTCGGACAAGTTGGCGGTCCTGATAGACGCGGACAACGCGCAGGCCAGCATCGTGGACGAACTGCTCGCGGAGATCGCCAAGTACGGCGTGGCCAACGTCAAGCGGGCCTACGGGGACTGGACCGTGGATACCTTGAAGGGCTGGAAGGAGGTGCTCCACGAGCAGGCCATCCAGCCCATCCAGCAGTTCGCCTACACCAAGGGCAAGAACGCCACGGATTCCGCCCTGATCATCGACGCCATGGACCTGCTGTACTCCCATACTTTCGACGGCTTCTGCCTGGTCTCCAGCGACAGCGATTTCACGCGTTTGGCCACGCGGCTCAGGGAGTCGGGCATGACGGTCTACGGGTTCGGCGAGCGCAAGACCCCCCAGCCCTTCGTCAAGTCGTGCGACAAGTTCGTGTACACCGAGGTGTTCCGCCAGCAGGCCGGGGCGGAGGCCCAGCGCCAGGACGGCGTGGTCCAGAAGGTCGGCACCAAGGACCTGAAGTGCGACACCAAGCTGGTGCAGGCCATGCGCACCGCCGTGGAGGCCGCGTCCAATGACGAGGGCTGGGCCATGCTGAGCACCGTGGGCGGGCAGATCGGCAAGTATTGGTCGGCGTTCGACTCCCGGCACTACGGATACGAGAAATTGAGTGAGCTGGTGAAGGCGATGCAGCTTTTCGACATGGAAATCGAGGAAATGGAAAGTGGCCAGAAGCGGATCCTCATCCGCGACAAGCGCGTGGCGGGCGCCAAGGGAGTGGGCAATGGCGCCAAATAGGAACTGGATCACCCCCGTGGCCCTGGCGGCGGCCCTGGCCCTGTGCGCGGCGCAGTGGTTCGTGTGGTTCTACGCGCCCGTGGAGGCCACCATGGGGCCGGTGCAGAAGATCTTTTATTCCCACATCGCCCTGGCCTGGTGGGCGCTGTTCAGCTTCGTGGTGGTGGGCGTCGCGGGCGTGGGCTTCCTGGTGCGGCGCAGCCCGTTCTGGGACCACCTGGGCGGAGCGGCCTGCGAGGTGGGCGTGGTCTTCGCCGGGACGACCCTGGTGCTGGGCATGCTCTGGGGCCGGGCGTCCTGGGGCGTGTGGTGGACCTGGGACCCCAGGCTGACCACCACCCTGGTGATGTGGTTCGTGTACTGCGCCTATCTCGTGCTGCGGGCCTCGGGCCTGGGCGGCGAGCGCCGGGCCGTGGTCACGGCCGTGGTGGGCGTGGTGGCCGTGCTGGACGTGCCCCTGGTGTTTTTGTCCGCGCGCATGTGGCGCAGCATCCACCCGGCGGTGTTCAAGCGCCAGGGCGGCGGGCTGGAGCCCGAGATGCTCGCGGCCATGTTCGTCTGCCTGGGGGCCTTCGGCCTGCTCTGGCTGGCGCTCACGGCCCTGCGCACGCGGCAGCTGGACATGGAGGAGCGCCTTGAGGCCGCCGCGCGTTCACGGCTCGATTAAGGAATTGAAAAGCGGCCGCCCACGGGGCTGCCGCATTGCAGACAAGGAGACGACCATGGACTACCAGACCTATCTTTTGGCCGCCAACGTGGCCGTGTGGCTGGGCATCGGCGGTTTCGTGGCCCTCTTGGCCGCGCGCCAGAAGGCCCTCGCCGCCCGCGTGCGCCAGATGGAGATGCTTGCCGATGACTAGGAAATCTTCCAGCGGAACCCCGCGCCCCAGCCCGGGCATGCCCGCCCTGTCCACGGGCGCCAAGGCCGTGGCCCTGGCCGTGGCCGCCGGGCTGGCGGCCATGCTGGTCTGGAGCGTGGCCTGGCGGGCGGGCAACCCCTCCCTGGTGGTCCAGCCCAGGCAGCATTCCGCGCCCCCGGCCCAGGCGGAGGGCGACGGCCCGTCCATGGGCATGGTCACGGCGTTGATGCAGAAGCTGGCCGAGAATCCCAAGGACGTGCACGTGCTGCACACCCTGGCCGAGCAGTTCATGCGCATGCAGGCCTGGGACAAGGCCGAGTCGCTGCTGGCGCGCGCCCTGGTGGTGGAGCCGGGCAACGCCTCGGTGCTGAACCTCATGGGCATCTGCGAGTTCAACCTCAAGCGCTACCGCGACGCCGCCGACAAGTTCGAGCTGCTCCTGGGCCTGGAGCCGGACAACCTCATGGCCCGTTTCAACCTGGGCGTGCTCTACGGGCACTACCTGGACGACAAGGCCAAGGGACGCGGGCATTTCCAGGCCGTGGTCGACGCCCCGGGAGTGGACGAGGATCTGCGTCGCGAGGCCGGGGAGGCCCTGAAATCCCTGGATTGAGTTTCGGAACACGAAAAATGCAAACGTCCACTGAAGCAATTCGCTTTAGTGGACGTTTTTGTATGCGCAATGCGCAAAAGATACAGTATGGGTAGTTTTACAAAATGGATGAATGGTTTGACAGTAGAAGGCCTTCGTGGCAGATAATTCCCCTGCGATGAAAGATGTCGGGACTGGATGGGTACTGTTTGTATTGTTTCTGACATTTTGATGAGTTGGGTACGTCGCGCGGCCCACGTTTAACATGCAACATTTCCGTGGAGGTTCGACATGAGGAACGGATGGTGGAAAGCCCTGTTGCTGGCATGCGTGCTGGCGCTGGTCAGTGCTCCCGCGTTTGCCAAGACCGTGAAGATCGCCTGCGCCTCGCCCTTCACCGGGCCCGCCGCCGCCTACGGCGACAACGTCAAGGCCGGCGTGGAGATGAAGGTCGAGGAAGTCAACGCCGCCGGCGGCGTGAACGGCGCTCAGATCGAGGTGGTCTGGATGGACGAGTTGTGCGATCCCAAGGAGGCCGCCACCGTGGCCACCAAGATCGTGCGCGACAAGGATATCGTCGGCATCGTCGGCCATCTCTGCTCCTCGGCCCACTTGGCCGCCCTGCCCACCTACGTGCGCAAGGGCATCGCCGCCATCTCCCCCACCGCCACCAACGTCTCCATCTCGGACCAGAACAAGGACCGCAAGGGCCTCGTCTGGTCCTTCCGCGACGTGTACCGCGACGACCTGCAGGGCGCGTTCCTGGCCGGATACGCCAGCAAGGTCCTGGGCCTGAAGAAGGTCGCCGTGTTCTATGAGAACAACGACTACGGCATCGGCCTCAAGGAGGCCTTCGTGGCCAAGGCCAAGACCCTGGAACTGGGCGTCGTGGGCGAGGAAGCCTACGTGAAGGGCACCACCGACTTCACCCCGCAGCTGACCAAATTGAAGGCCGGCAACCCCGAAGGCATCTTCATCTCCGGCTACTACAACGAGGGCGCGCTCATCGCCGACCAGGCCCACAAGCTGGGCATGGAGGTCATGAAGTTCGGCGCCGACGGCCTGGACAACGCCGACTACATCAAGCTGGCCGGCGCCGCCTCCGAGGGCACCTACCTGACCACCCCGTTTTTGCCCGACGCCGCCAACGACATCGGCAAGAAGTTCCTGGCCGATTTCGAGAAGCGCTACAAGCGCGATGTTGACTACATGAGCGTCAACGCTTATGACGCCGCAGGCATCCTGCTCAAGGCCATCGAAAAGGCCGGGCCGGATCGCGCCAAGATCCGCGATTATCTCGCGGGTATGAACACCCCGGAGAAGGGCTTCATGGGCGCTTCCGGGCTGACCTACTTCAACGAGCATGGCGACGCGCAGAAGCCCGCCTTCGTGAAGATGGTCAAGGACGGCGCCTTCGTCACCGCCAAGCAGCTCGACTAGGGCCGCTTTCGAACAAGACTGTCGAAACAGGCTGGGCGTGCCCAGCCTGTTTCTTATTATTGATTCGGCGGGGCCGAGGCCCTATAAACGATTGACGGGCCCGCACCCGTGCGCGCCACCCCTCAATCCGCGTGGAGAGTCCCTTGCTAGACCAGTTCCTGCCACAGCTCGTCAACGGACTCACCCTGGGCGTGATCTACGCCTTGATAGCCGTGGGCTACACCATGGTCTACGGAGTCATCGAGCTGATCAACTTCGCCCACGGCGAGATATACATGTTCGGCGCGTTCCTCTGCGTGACGTTCATCTCGGTGTTCGGGGCGCCGTTCTACCTGGCCATCGTCATGGCCATGGCCTGCTGCGCCTGCTTCGGCATCATCTTGGACATCATCGCCTACCGTCCCCTGCGCAACGCCCCGCGCCTGGCGGCGCTCATCACCGCCATCGGCATGTCCATATTCCTGCAAAACCTGGCCATGATCATCTGGGGCAGCCGCCCGATGCCCTTCGTGCAGTCGGCCGTTCCCGCCTATCTCAACGAGACCGCCCTGCAGATGGGCGACGTGCACCTGACCTGGCTGCAGGTCTTCATCTTCGTGGTCACCATCACCATGATGTTCGGCCTGTTCTGGATCATCAACCGCACCCGCATCGGCACGGCCATGCGCGCCCTGGCCCAGAACAAGACCGCCGCCGCCCTCATGGGCATCAACGTCAATTTCGTGATCTCCTTCACCTTCGCCCTGGGCTCGGCCTTCGGCGCCATGGCGGGCATACTGGTCAGCGTGTACTACAACACCCTGTACCCCACCATGGGCTACGTGGCGGGGGTCAAGGCCTTCGCCGCCGCCGTCCTCGGCGGCATCGGCTCCGTGCCCGGGGCCATGCTGGGCGGTGTGGTGTTGGGCGTGGCCGAGGCCATGGGCGCGGGCTACGTCTCGTCCCTGTACCGCGACGGCGTGGCCTACGCGGTGATGATCGCGGTGATCCTCTTCAAACCCGCGGGCTTGCTCGGCAAGTCCGTGACGGACAAGGCGTAGGAGGGCGCAATGCAGAAAAAATTATACGCGCTCGTGGCCGTCGCGGCCCTGGTCTACCCCTTGCTGCCGTTTTCCGACGACTACCTGCTGCACGTCATGACCCTGATAATGGTCTACATGGTCCTGGCCATGGGCCTGAACATCGTGCCCGGGTTCTGCGGCCTCTTGGACCTCGGGTTCGTGGGCTTCTACGGCATCGGGGCCTACACCTCGGGGCTCTTGACCATCCACTACGGCATGAGCTTCTGGTTCATCGTGCCCCTGGCCGCCCTGAACGGGGCCCTGTGGGGCATCCTGCTCGGGGCGCCCACATTACGGCTCACGGGCGACTACTTCGCCATCGTGACATTCGGGTTCTCGGAGCTGGTCTGCCTGTTCCTGACCAACGAGATTTGGCTCACGCGCGGCCCCCTGGGCCTGCCGGGCATCGACCCCATCGCCTTCAACTTCGAGTGGCTGAACCCGGACTGGTACTTCGAGTTCGACGGCGAGGTGCCGTATTTCTACCTCGCGGTGCTCATGGTCCTGGTTGTCTTCTTCATCCTGCGCAGGGTGGAGGATTCGCGCCTGGGCCGGGCCTGGTTCGCCATCCGCGAGGACCCGCTGGCCGCGTCCAGCTGCGGCGTGAACATCCTGAACTACAAGGTCATCGCCTTCGCCATCAGCGCGGGCATCGGCGCCCTGGGCGGTTCGTTCTTCGCCCGCTGGCACCTGTTCCTCTCGCCGGACATGTTCAAGTTCTGGGAATCCTTCCTGGTGCTCTGCATGGTGGTCCTGGGCGGGCTGGGCAACATCAGCGGCGCCCTGGTGGGCGCGGTGATCCTGGTCTCCCTGGGCGAAGTCCTGCGCGAGCTCCTGCCGTCCCTCGGCCTGCCCCCGGAGGTCCGTTTCCTGGCCTACGGCCTGGTCATGGTCCTGATCATGCGCTTCAAGCCCGCCGGGTTCTTCCCGGCCATCGCCTCCAGCAGCAAGTCCAATCCCCTGCTGGTGGCCCTTGCGAAGCGAATCAACGGGATAGAAGGAGCGGCCGGTGGAACCGATTCTTAAGATAGACGGCGTGACCAAGCGCTTCGGCGGGCTCATGGCCCTGGCCGAGGTGGATTTCGAGGTGCGCCGCGGCGAGATCATGGGCCTCATCGGCCCCAACGGCGCGGGCAAGACCACCATGTTCAACTGCATCGCCGGGGTCTACAAGCCCACTGGCGGCCGTATCGTGTTCGACGGCGACGGCGGCGACCCGGTGGTGACCAACGGCTTCAAGCCCGAGCGCGTGACCAAGCTGGGCATCGCCCGGACCTTCCAGAACATCCGCCTGTTCCACGACCTGACGGTCCTGGACAACGTGCGCCTGGGCTGCCACTGCCGCTCCAAGGCCAACTTCCTGGGCGCTGTGCTGCGCAGCCGCTCCCAGCGCCGCGAAGAGGCCGAGATCGTGGACAAGTCCATGCGCTGGCTGAGCTTCGTGGGCCTGGAACGCAAGGCCCTGGACGACGCCTCCAGCCTGTCCTACGGGGACCAGCGCCGTCTGGAGATCGCCCGGGCCCTGGCCACGGAGCCCAAGCTGATCATGCTGGACGAGCCCGCAGCGGGCATGAACCCCCAGGAGACCAGGATGCTCGTGGACCTGATCCACAACATCCTGGGCGAGGGCGTCACCGTGGTGCTCATCGAGCACGACATGAAGCTGGTCATGACCATCTGCGAGCGCATCGTGGTCCTGGACCACGGCATGCTCATCGCCGAAGGCCTGCCCGCCGAGATCCGCGAGAACCCCAAGGTCATCGAGGCCTATCTCGGCAGGGGGGCGGCCAATGCTTAGGGTCGACAACATCCACACCTACTACGGCAGCATCCACGCCCTGAAGGGCGTGTCCCTCACGATAAACGAGGGCGAGATCGTGACCCTCATCGGGGCCAACGGCGCCGGAAAGTCCACCACGCTCATGAGCATCTCCGGCGTGACCCGGCCCAAGGAGGGCGGCGTGGCCTTTCTGGGCGAGGACATCACCCGCATGAGCACGGACAGGATCGTGGCCATGGGCGTGACGCAGGTGCCCGAAGGCCGTATGATTTTCCCCGTGCTCACGGTGGAGGAGAACCTGCTGATGGGCGCCTACCTGCGCAGGGACAAGGACGAGGTGCGCCGCGACGAGCGCATGGTCTACGACCTGTTCCCGGTGCTCAGGGAGCGCAGGAAGCAGCACGGCGGCACCCTGTCCGGCGGCGAGCAGCAGATGCTGGCCATGGGCCGGGCGCTGATGGCCAGGCCCAAGCTGCTGCTCCTGGACGAGCCGTCCCTGGGGCTCGCGCCCATCGTGGTGGAGAACATCTTCAAGGTCATCGAAAAGATCAACGCGGCCGGGACCACGGTGCTGCTCGTGGAGCAGAACGCCCAGATGGCCCTGGCCGTCGCCGACAGGGCCTACGTGCTGGCCACCGGCGAAGTCATTATGGAAGGCCCGGCGGACAAGCTCCTCAAGGACCCCAAGGTGCGGGCGGCGTACCTGGGTGAGGACTGATCGCCGGGCGACGCACGCACGAATGGACAAGCCGCCAACGGAGAGAGATTCAATGGACAAGATCGCACACAAGGGGCTGACCTTCGACGACGTGCTCCTGTTGCCCGCCTATTCCGAAGTGCTGCCCGACGCGGTGGACGTGAGCACCTGGCTGGCCCCGGGGCTGCGCCTGAACATCCCGCTCATCAGCGCGGCCATGGACACGGTCACCGAGGCCGAAATGGCCATCGCCATGGCCCGCCAGGGCGGCGCCGGCGTCATCCACAAGAACCTGAGCATCGAGCAGCAGCGCCTGGAGGTGGAGAAGGTCAAGAAATCCGAGTCCGGCATGATCCTGGACCCCGTGACCATCGAACCCGACATCACCGTGGGCCAGGCCCTGTCCGTCATGTCCCAGTACAGGATTTCCGGCCTGCCCGTGGTCAAGGGCGACCGGCTGGTGGGCATCCTCACCAACCGCGACGTGCGCTTCGTCAGCGACCCGGACATCCTGGTGCGCGACGTGATGACCGCCGACCACCTGGTCACCGTGCCCGTGGGCACCACCCTGGACCAGGCCAAGGCCCAGCTCCACGAGCACCGCATCGAGAAGCTCCTGGTGGTGGACGATCAGAACACGCTCAAGGGCCTTCTGACCATCAAGGACATCGAAAAGATCAAGAAGTATCCCATGGCCTGCAAGGACGACCACGGCCGCCTGCGCGTGGGCGCGGCCATCGGCGTGGGCAAGGACCGCGACGAGCGCGCCGCCGCCCTCATCGGCGCGGGCGTGGACTTCCTGGTCCTGGATTCGGCCCACGGCCATTCCGCCAACATCCTGCGCTCCGTGGCCGCGGTGAAGGCCGCCTTCCCCGATGTGGTCCTGGTGGCGGGCAACGTGGCCACCTACGACGGCGCCAAGGCGCTGATCAAGGCCGGGGCGGACACCGTGAAGGTGGGCATCGGCCCCGGCTCCATCTGCACCACCCGCGTGGTGGCCGGCGTGGGCGTGCCCCAGATCACCGCCGTGATGGAGGCCCGCAAGGCCTGCGACGAGGCCGATCGCTGCCTCATCGCCGACGGCGGCATCAAGTTCTCCGGCGACGTGGTCAAGGCCCTGGCCGCCGGCGCGGACTCGGCCATGATGGGCTCCATGTTCGCGGGCACCGAGGAAAGCCCGGGCGAGACCATCCTCTACCAGGGCCGGACCTACAAGATCTATCGCGGCATGGGTTCCATCGACGCCATGCGCGAGGGCAGCTCGGACCGCTACTTCCAGGAGAAGCAGGCCGAGGAGGACAAGAAGGACCAGGCCGTGCATCAGGCCACGCACCAGGGCAAGCTCTCCGACGACTCCAAGAAGCTGGTGCCCGAGGGCATCGTGGGCCGGGTGCCCTACAAGGGCTCCGTGGCCGACAGCATCTACCAGCTGGTGGGCGGCCTGCGTTCGGGCATGGGCTACACGGGCTGCGGCACCATCGAGGAGCTCAAGGAAAAGGCCCAGTTCACCCAGATATCCGCGGCCGGGCTGCGCGAGTCCCACGTCCACGACGTGATCATCACCAAGGAAGCCCCCAACTACCGGGTGGACGCCTACTAGGTCCACCATTCGGCCCGGGCCCCGGCCCGGCAACCATAAGCGAGCGAGGCAACACGCCATGTCACAGACAGACAGCGTCGTCATCCTGGACTACGGGTCCCAGTACACCCAGCTCATCGCGCGACGCGTGCGCGAGGCGGGGGTCTATTCCGAGATCCTGACCTGCGAGGCGACCCTGGACGAGATCAAGGCCCGCGACCCCCAGGCCATCATCCTTTCCGGAGGCCCGGCCAGCGTCATGGAGGAGGATTCCCCCGCGCTGCAGCAGGGCGTCCTGGAACTGGGCCTGCCCGTGTTGGGCATCTGCTACGGAATGCAGCTCCTGGCCCAGGAACTGGGCGGGCGCATCACCGCAAGCGCGGACCGCGAATATGGCCGCGCCCAGCTCACCGTGGCCGCCCAGGAGACCTGCCCCCTGTGGCAGGGCCTCAAGATGAACGGCGCGCACAACGTCTGGATGTCCCACGGCGACCACGTGGACGCGACGCCCCCGGGCTTCGAGGTCCTGGCCTCCACCGAGAGCGTGGAAGTGGCCGCCATGGGCGACCCGGCGCGCAGGATCTACTGCCTGCAGTTCCACCCCGAGGTGGCGCATACCGACGACGGCAGCCTGATCCTCTCCAACTTCCTGTTCAAGGTGGCCGGGCTGACCCCGGGCTGGACCATGAGTTCCTTCGTGGAGTCCAACGTGGCCGAACTGCGCGAGAAGATCGGCGAGGACGAGCATGTGGTCTGCGGCCTGTCCGGCGGCATCGACTCCACGGTGGTGGCGCTGCTCCTGCACAAGGCCATCGGCAAGCGCCTGACCTGCATCTTCGTGGACAACGGGCTGCTCAGGATGAACGAGGGCGAGGAGGTCATCGGCTACCTGCGCGAGCACTTCGACCTGAACCTCGTCTGGGTCCAGGCCCAGGACGAGTTCCTGGGCGAGCTGGCGGGCGTGGACGACCCCGAGAAGAAGCGCAAGATCATCGGCTACAAGTTCATCGAGATCTTCGACCGCGAGGCCGCCAAGATCAAGAACGTGAAATACCTGGCCCAGGGCACCCTGTACCCCGACGTCATCGAGTCCATCAGCTTCAAGGGCGGCCCCAGCGTGGTCATCAAGAGCCACCACAACGTGGGCGGCCTGCCCGAGAAGATGAACCTGAAGCTCGTCGAGCCCCTGCGGGAGCTGTTCAAGGACGAGGTGCGCCGCGTGGCCATGGAGCTGGGCCTGCCCGATTCCATCATCTGGCGCCACCCCTTCCCGGGGCCTGGCCTGGCCATCCGCATCATCGGCGAGATCACCAAGGAGCGCCTGGACATCCTCAGGCGCGCGGACAAGATCGTGCAGGCCGAACTGCACGCCGCCGACTGGTACCGCAAGGTCTGGCAGGGCTTCGCCGTGCTCTTGCCCTTGAAGACCGTCGGGGTTATGGGTGATGGCCGTACCTACGAGAACGTCGTGGCCCTGCGCGTGGTGGACAGCCTCGACGCCATGACGGCGGACTGGACCCGCCTGCCGTCGGAAGTGCTGGCGCGCATGTCCAACCGCATCATCAACGAGGTCAAGGGCGTGAACCGGGTGGTCTTCGACATCTCCTCGAAGCCTCCGGGAACCATCGAATGGGAATAATCCCCGGGCCTTGGCCCGTATAGTCAGCATAGGTGCACCATGTTCGGAATCGGCACAATGGAGCTGCTCGTCATCATGGCGGTGGCGCTCATGGTGGTCGGCCCCAGGAAGCTGCCGCAGATCGCGCGCAGCCTGGGCAAGGCCTTTGGCGAGTTCAAGCGCGTCACCGGTGATGTGAAGCGCACCATCGACGCCGAGGTGGAGCGCGTGGAGCGCCAGGAGCGCACCAAGAAGGCCAAGAGCGAGCTTTTGGCCGAGGACGCCGCCGCCCAGGCGGAGGCGGCATCCTCAGCCGATGCGGCTCCGGCCGCCCAGGACGAGCCCGCCGCCGGGGCCGAGGCCCCGGCGGGCGAGGAAGGCCCCGTGGTCGAGGCCGAGGCCGCCCCGGCCGCCGACGCCGAGCCCAAGCAGGCCTAGCAGATTGTCAAAAAGTCCTTTTACGCAGGCCGTTGAAAAATAGTGAGATGCAAGGCGCAAGAAAAATTCAAGACCGAAGCGTACTCCCGGTACGTGAGGGTTTGAATTTTTCGCAGCAACGCAGCAGATTGCTGTTTTGGGGCGGCCTGCTCGACAACCCTTTAGAGCCGCGCGAGCGCCCATGACCGACGAAGAAAAGACCAGCCCGGAGATGGACGAGGAAACCGCCCTGGCCGAAAGGCCGGAGGGGGACGTCGTCGAAGCCGACCCGGTGGACGACGAGGCCGCCGAGGACGCCGAATCCTCCGAGGACGGGGAGCAGCCCGAGGACGACGAACTCGCCGAGATGGGCCTCATGGACCACCTGGACGAGCTTCGGGTGCGCATGGTGCGCGCGGCCCTGGCCTTCGTGGTGGGCACCTGCGCCTGCTACGCCTTCGCCGAGCAGCTGTTCGGCTATCTCATCATTCCGCTCACCGACGTCATCGGCGAGGGCGAGCATCTGGTCTACACCGGCCTGGCCGAGGGCTTCATCACCTACATCAAGCTGGCGGCCATCGCCGGCTTCTTCGCCACCAGCCCGTTCATCTTCTACCAGTTCTGGGCCTTCGTGGCCCCGGGGCTGTACAAGGAGGAGCGGCGCTGGGTGGTGCCCATCGCCCTGTTCACGGCCCTGTTCTTCGTGGGCGGCTCCCTGTTCGGCTATTTCAAGGTCTTCCCCATCGCCTTCGAATTCTTCGCGGGCTTCGAGACCGAGCACATCAAGCTGCTGCCCGCGGTCAAGGAATACCTGTCCCTGGCCATCAAGCTGCTCTTCGCCTTCGGCTTCGCCTTCGAGCTGCCGCTGGTGATCTTCTTCCTGGCGCGCCTGGGCGTGGTCAGCTCCGAGGGCCTGAGGAAGAAGCGCAAGTACGCAATTCTCATGTCCTTTGTGGTGGGCGCGGCCCTGACCCCGCCGGACCCCTTCTCCCAGGCCCTCATGGCCGGGCCGCTGATCGTCCTCTACGAGATCGGCATCTGGCTGGCCTACTTCTTCGGCAAGAACGAGCCCCGCAAGCTGGCCAAGCAGGCCGAGGCCGACGAGGCCGACGAGGCCGGAGACTCGGCCTGACCGACCCTGTGAAGCATTCCCGAAGGCCGCGCCCAGCGCGGCCTTTGTTTTGACGGAGCGCGGAAAAACAGGCATTCTTGGAAGTCTGTGACGGACAGTCAACTCCGGGAGAACAACGACATGAGCAGCCGCACGGCCAGCTACGAACGGACCACCAGGGAGACCGCCATCGAGGTGCGCCTCGACCTGGACGGCTCCGGCGCCACGGACATCAATACGGGCCTGGGTTTCGCCGACCACATGCTGACCCTGTTCGCCCATTGGGCGGGCATGGACCTGGCGCTTTCCTGCAAGGGCGACCTGGACGTGGACGCCCACCACTCCCTGGAGGACGTGGGCCTCTGCCTGGGCCAGGCCCTGGCCGACGCCCTGGGCGACAAGGCCGGCATCGCCCGCGTGGGCAACGCCCGCGTGCCCATGGACGAGGCCCTCACCGACGTTTCCATCGACATTTCGGGCCGCCCCTATCTGGTCTATCTGGACGAGGCCGTCCCGGCCCTGATCGCGGGCGAGGAAAAGGACGTCTGGCGCGAGTTCTTCAAGTCCGTGGCCCAGCGCGCGGGCATGAACCTGCACGTCAATTTCCTCTATGGCCGCAACGGACATCATCTGCTCGAAAGCGCCTTCAAGGGCTTCGGCCTGGCCCTGCGCCAGGCGGCCGGCATCGCCCGCCGGGGCGTTCTGAGCACCAAGGGGAGTCTGGACTGATGAACATCCTTCGCCGCATGGTTTTCCTGTTGCTGGCGGTCGCGTGCGCCGCGTCCCTCGTGGCGGGGTGCAGGCGTTCCTCGGCCCCCGTGGAAGGTCCCCAGGGCACCCTGGGCGTGGCCGGGTTCTTCCTGCCCCAGGGCGGCCGCGAGATGCTCGCCGGGTACCTGCCCGAGGAGCGGACCCCCGTGACCCACAAGGTGCTGGTCGGGCTGGACAAGACCCTGGCCGAGCAACTCAAGGAAACCGGCCCCGCCACCTGGATGGGGGCCGCGGCCGTGCGCCAGTGCCAGGAGGAGCTCCTGGCCAAGGACAACGGCTCCCCGCGCGGCAACGCCCTGGACCATTGGCTGGCCGTGGGCGAGTGCGCGGGCGTGGACTGGCTGCTCGTGCCCCAGCTGACCTATTGGCGCGAGCGCGACGGCAGCGAGGTGTCCGTGCGCCAGGCCGCGTCCGTGACCCTGGACCTGTTCCTGGTCAACGTGCGCGAGAAGGGTCTGGGCGGGCGCTACCATTTCGAGGAAACCCAGCTCTCCCTGAGCGAGAACCTCCTCGGCGCGCGCAAGTTCATGCGCCGGGGCGGCAAATGGATAACCGCCATGGAGCTGGCCCGCGAGGGGCTGGCCCAGGGATTGGAGGAGTTCGGCCTGTGATTGTTTTTCCCGCCGTGGACATCAAGGACGGCCAGTGCGTGCGCCTCAAGCAGGGGCTGGCCGACCAGGTCACCGTGTTCGCCGACGACCCCAGCGAAATGGCCCATCACTGGGCCAACCTGGACGCCCGCTATCTGCACGTGGTGGACCTGGACGGCGCGTTTTCCGGCCGTCCCAAGAATTACGACCTCATCCGTCGCCTGTGCGCGCTCCTGGAGATCCCCGTGCAGCTCGGGGGCGGCATTCGCGACCTCACGACCGCCCAGGCCTACATCGACGCCGGGGTCACGCGCCTGATCATCGGCACCATGGCCCTGGACGAGCCCGAGGCCTTCGGCGAACTGTGCGAGGCCCTGCCCGGCAAGGTGGGCGTGTCCCTGGACGCCGTGGACGGCCGCCTCAAGACCAAGGGCTGGGTGGAGGACTCGGGCCAGACCGTGTTCGACGTCATCCCCCGGCTGGAGGAGCAGGGCGCGGCCTTCATCGTCTACACGGACATCAGCCGCGACGGCATGCAGACCGGCGTGAACGTTGAGGCCCTGGAAAAGCTCTGCGAGGCCACCAGCCTGCCGGTCATCGCCGCGGGCGGCGTGGCCACCCTGGCCGACATCCAGGCCCTGTACCCCCTGTGCGCCAAGGGCCTGGAAGGGGCCATCACCGGCCGGGCCATCTACGAGGGCTCCCTGAGCCTCACCGAGGCTCAGGAGTGGATAGACGCCCAGGGGTAGGGGAGGCCTCCGGCGGCTCAAGGGGGTAACCCCCCTAGCGCTGCTGTCCTCATCCCTAGGGCCGGATGACGGCCCAAGGGCTGAAGGCTGAGAATCCCTATTTGGCGGGCCGCTCCCGGAGACGGGAGCGGCCCGTTGTTTTGTTCGGGGCTTGCCAGCGGGGGGATGCGGTCTTAGTTTTTGTGCTGTACCCCCACTGGAACACAAGGAGACAGCCATGAAGAAACTGCAAGTAAACGGCATGTCCTGCGGCCATTGCACCGCTTCCGTGACCGAGGCCCTGTCCAAGGTCCCGGGCGTGTCCGGCGTTGACGTCAGTCTGGAGGACAAGGCCGCCACCTTCGAGGCCGCGCCTTCCGTGAACGAGGACCAGGTCAAGGCCGCCATCACGGCCATCGGCTTCGAGGTCGGTGACTTGACCGAGGAATAGCGGGGCGCCGATTCCGGCGTCTTCCGGCACCTTATGGAACAAGACGGCCCCCTTTTTCGGAAGGGGGCCGTTTTCGTGTCTGGGAGGGGTCAGCCCGCCACGAGGGGGGTGTTGAAGTCGCGGCTCACTTCCAGGTAGGCCCGGGCCAGGCCGGGCAGGGCCTCGACCTCTTCCGAATCGAAGGTCGGGGCGTGGTGGTCGAATTCCGCGATGGCCTTGCGGAATTCCGGCGAGAGCATGCGCAGGATGCACAGGGCCACCATGGCCTCGCTGGATTCCAGGCCGGGCCGCGCGTCCAGGATCGCGCACGCGGCGAGAAAGGCCTGCATCCGCTTCTTGCCCGACGCGAACCGGCCCACGCCGGGCATGTCCCGCTGCGCGGCCGCAGCCGCGGGCAGGGCCGCGTCGAAATTGTCGTGGATGTCCAACTCCAGGTCCGCGGTCAGCTTTCCGTGCTCGTAGAGCCAGTCGATGAGCGCATCCTTGGTGATGGTCTCGGCCGTAACGTGGGTCATGGCGGTCCTCGCTGCCTATGTACACCAAAGCCCCACTCCGGGCAATTTGTCCACAGAAAAAGAAAAGCGGCGTCCCCCAAGGCGGGAGCGCCGCATGTCCTTGAAAGAGCGAAGATTGTTCAGCTGCGGCGCAGCCCCGCCGCGTCCAGGCGAGCGAGTATCTCCAGGGCCACCTTGTAGCGGTTGAAGGGCGGGATCAGGTACACGCCCGCGAACTTGTCCCAGGCGTATTCGATGAGCTCCCAGGCCACCTCCACGCCCACTTCCTGGCCCCGGTCCCCGGCCTCGCGCATGCGCGCGCGGATGTCGTCGGGGATGCTGATGCCCGGGAATTCGTTGTGCAGGTATTCGGCGTTGCGCGAACTGGCCAGGGGCATGACCCCCAGGAACACGGGCGCGCCCACGGGCGCGGTCAGCTCCAGCACCTGGACGGCCTTTTCAATGGTGTAGACCGGCTGCGTCAGGAAGTACGCGGCCCCGCGTTTGGCCTTCTCGCGCATGCGCGAGACCTGCAGGGCGGGGTTTTTGGTGTTGGGGTTGAAGGCCGCGCCCACCGCGAAGTTGGGGCGCAGGCGCATGGATTCGCCGTGCTGGTTGCGGCCGCTGTTGAAGCGCGTGAACAGTTCGATGAGCTCGTAGGAGCGCAGGTCGAACACGCCCTTGACCACCTCGTCCGTGCCTGCGGTGGGCGGGTCGCCGGTCACGGCCAGCACGTTCTGCAGGCCCTGGGCCGCCAGGCCCATGATGGTGGCCTGCATGCCCACCAGGTTGCGGTCGCGGCCCGTCATGTGCACCAGCACCTCGGCCCCGGTCTGGCGGCGGATCATGCCCGCCAGCACGGTGTTGGACAGGCGCGGCGAGCCCAGCGGGTTCTCGGCCACGGTCACCGCGTCCACCCCGGCCCGCGCCAGGGCCGAGGCCGCCTCCATGAACGGCGCCGCGTCCAGGTGCCGGGGCGGGTCCAGCTCCACGAGGAGCATCTTCCGCCCGCGCGCCAGCTTGGCCGCCAGGCCGCTCTGGGGCAGCTCCGGGACCTCGTCCCCGTGCTCCACGGGCGCTGCCTTGGGAACGGCGGTGAGCCCCGCGCCCCGGGCCTCGCGCAGGAGCTCCGCCAGGGCCGCCACGTGCGCCGGGCCGGTGCCGCAGCACCCGCCCACCAGCCGCGCGCCGGCCTGCACCAGCCGCATGCAGGCGCGGGCGAAATATTCGGGGGAGCCGCCGTAGAGCAGGCGGTCGTCCACCCGCTCCGGGTGCCCCGCGTTGGGGAACACGGACACGGGCCGTCCCGGATGCCCGGCGCGGCCGAGCACGTCCAGCGCGCCCTTGGGCCCCAGGCCGCAGTTGAAGCCCACCACGTCCGCCCCGGCCTCGGCCAGGGCTTTCAGGGCCCGCTCCGGTCCCGGGCCGCCCAGCGAGCCGCCCGGCCCGGCGAACACCAGCTGCGTGATCACGGGCAGGCTCACGACCCCGCGCACGGCGGCCAAGGCCGTGAGGAGCATGTCCAGGCGCGGGAAGGTCTCCAGGATGATGACGTCCACCCCGCCCCCGGCCAGGGCCCGGGCCTGCTCCGCGAACACCTCCCGCACCCGCTCCTCGGGCAGGGGCTCGTCCAGCCTGCCCAGGGGGCCCATGGAACCGGCCACCCAGGCCCTGTCCCCGGCGGCCTCGCGCGCCAGCTCCGCGCCGCGCGCGTTGATCTCCGCCGCCAGATGCCCCAGGCCGAAGGCCTCCAGCTTCACCGCGTTGGCCCCGAAGGTGTTGGTCTCAAGGACCTCCGCCCCGGCGGCCAGATACTCGGCGTGCACCTCGGCCACCAGCCCCGGGTTCGTGAGGTTCAGTTGGTCGAAACATCCGGTGGGGTCCGCGCCCTTGTCGAACAGGCGCGTGCCCATGGCCCCGTCGCCCAGGACCGGGCGGATGGACAGTTCGTGGATGAGGTTGTGCTTCATGATGTGGCTCTGTGTGCCGGGGGAAGTTAACCCGATGCGCGGCCTTTCCCTTGTTCGGGAGCGCTTCGCGCCCGAACAAGGGAAGAGGGATTCTCAAGGGGGTTACCCCCTTGAGCCGCCGGAGGCAAAAACTAGTCTACGTATTGGTCCAGGCAGTCCGCGTAGTAGGCGAAGGTCTTGGCCAAGCCGTCGTCCGTGGTGGTGGCGGGGGTCCAGCCCAGGGCGTCCTTGATCTTGGCGCCGTCGCCGTAGAAGTCGCCGATGTCGATCTTCTTCTTTTCCTCGGGCCAGGGCACCAGGCGGTAGGAGCCCTGCCCGGCGATGCGCACCATGCGCTCCACCAGGTCCTTGAGGGAGATGGGCTCGTCCCCGGCGAGGTTGTAGACCTGGCCCACGGCCTCGCCGCGCGCCCCGGCCAGGAGGATGGCGTCCACCACGTCGTCCACGTAGTTCATGTCCCGGCGCTGGGAGCCGTCGCCGAAGAGCTGGATCTGCTCGTCCCGCATGACCAGGCGCACGAACCAGCCCAGGAAGCCCTGGCGGTTGTGCTTGAGCAGCTGGCGCGGGCCGTAGGTGTTGGTCAGGCGGAGCACGGTGGCCGGGATGCCGTACACCTTGTGGTAGAGCAGGTGGTACCATTCCCCGGCGATGCAGTTGATGCCGTTGACGTCCACGGGGTCCAGGGGGTGCTTCTCGTCCACGGGCATGTATTGCGGGCGGCCGTAGATCTGGCGGGTGCTGGTCAAGACCACCCGCGCCTCGCGGTTGCAGTGGCGGCAGGTTTCCAGCACGCCGAGCTGGGCCTTGGCGTTGATCTCCAGGTCCGTGAACGGGTCGCGCATGGAATCGATGTGGCTGACCTGCCCGGCGAGGTTGAAGACCACCTCCTGGCCGCGCACGAGGTAGCGCATGGAGGCCTGGTCGCGCACGTCGGAGATGTTCAGGCGGATGTCGCCGGCGACGGGCGCGATGTTGTGCATGTTGCCGCCGTACTCGTCGATCATGGAGTCCACCACCGTGACGTCTGCCCCGGCTTGGACCAGGCGGATGGCCAGGTTGGAGCCGATGAACCCGCAGCCCCCGGTGACCAGGACCTTCTTGCCCTTGTAGAAATCCATGCGAACCTCGCTGTGTCCCGCCCGGGGCCGCGCGCGCGGCCCCGGGGCGGGGGAATCTGAGTATCAAAAAATCCTTTAACGCAGGCTGCTCAAAAATAGTGAGATGCAAGGCGCAAGGAAAATGCAAGACCGAAGCGTATCCCAATACGTGAGGGTTTGCATTTTTCGCAGCAACGCCGCAGATCGCTGTTTGTGGGCGGCCTGCTACGCTTGTTTATCCTTGGGCAGCACCAGATTCAAGACCACGCCCAGGATGGCGCCCAGGCCGATGCCCTTCAGGTCCGTTCCGCCCAGATTCAGCACCATGCCGCCCAGGCCCGAGACCAGGATGATGGCCACGATGGCGAGGTTGCGCGGCAGGAGCAGGTCGATCTGCGCGCGCACCAGGGTGGACAGGCCGATGACCGCGATGGCCCCGAACAGGAGCACCATGATCCCGCCCATGACCGGCACGGGGATGGTGTTGAGGAGCCCGCCCAGCTTGCCGCAGAAGGCCAGCACGATGGCCGTGATGGCCGCCCAGGTCATGATGCCCGGGTTGAAGGAGCGGGTCAGGGCCACGGCCCCGGAGACCTCGGAATAGGTGGTGTTGGGCGGGCCGCCCAGCAGCGCGGCCAGGGACGTGGCCAGGCCGTCGCCGAGCATGGTGTTCTGGATGCCGGGGTCCTTGACGTAGTCCTTGCCCGCGATGGAGCCGATGGCCAGGATGTCGCCGAAATGTTCGATGGCCGGGGCGATGGCGATGGGCAGCACGAAGATGACGGCGTCCAGGTCCCAGGTGGGCAGGGTGAAGTTGGGCATGGCCAGCCAGGCCCGCTCGGCCAGGGGCGCGAAGCTGACCAGCGTGCCGTCCATCCAGGGGGCGATGGCCATGCCGTTCACCGCGCCGTCCACGGCCCGGGCCACGAATTCCGCGTGCAGGGACGCGCTGATGCCCGTCGCGTCCATGATCAGCGAGGCCGCGTAGCCCGCGCCGATGCCGCAGAGGATGGGCACCAGCCGCAGCCAGCCCTTGCCCAGCAGCGAGACCAGGATGGTGGTGGCCAGGGAGATGCCCGCGATGATCAGCGCGGTGGTCTGCGGCTCCAGCCAGATGGACCCGTCGCCCGCGCGGCCCATGGCCATATGCACGGACGTGGGCGCCAGGATCAGGCCGATGAGCATGATCACCGGCCCGGTGACCACCGGCGGCAGGATGCGGTGCAGAAAGTCCGCGCCGAAGATGCGGATGAGGATGCTGAGGACCACGTACAGCCCGCCCGCGGCCATCAGGCCGCACATGATGCCCGGGTAGGTGAACTGGCCCTGCTGCGCCGCGAATAGGGGCGGCAGGAAGGCGAAGGATGAGGCCAGGAAAACGGGGACCTTGCCCTTGGTCAGGACCTGGAAGAGCAGGGTGCCCACGCCCGCCGTGAACAGGGCCACGTTGGAGTCCAGGCCCGTGAGTATGGGCACCAGCACCAGCGCCCCGAAGGCGACGAACAGCATCTGCGCGCCCAGCAGGCAGTCCTTGACTCGAAAGGAATAGTCGGTTGCGGCCATGGTCTCCTCCCCTTCTTCGGATGAAACGGTTCAAAAAAGGCGGGGCCATGCCCCGCCGCTCAATGCTATTTGGTGCCGAAGATCTTGTCTCCGGCATCGCCCAGCCCGGGCAGGATGTAGCCGACCTCGTTGAGGCATTCGTCCACCCCGGCCACGTAGACGTCCACGTCCGGGTGCTCGCGCTCCAGGCGCGCGAGGCCCTCGGGCGCGGCCACCAGGAACAGGCCCCGGATGTTCTTGCAGCCCGATTTCTTGAGCAGGGAGATGGTGGCCATGAGGGTGCCGCCCGTGGCCAGCATGGGGTCCAGGATCAGGGCCATGCGGCTGTCGATCTTGCGGGCCAGCTTGACGTAGTACTCCACGGGCTCCAGGGTCTCCTCGTTGCGGTAGAAGCCCACCACGCTGGTCTTGGCCCCGGGCACCATGTCCAGGACGCCGTCCAGCATGCCCAGGCCCGCGCGCAGGATGGGCACCACGGTCAGGGTCTTGCCCCGGATGTTGTCCACCTCCACGTCACCGGCCCAGCCCTTGATGGTGCGCTTTTCCGTGACCAGGTCCTTGGTGGCCTCGTAGGTCAGCAGCCTGGCTATTTCGTTGGAAAGCTGGCGAAAGTCCTTTGTGGAAAGTCCGTCCTGCCTGAGCAGGCCGAGCTTGTGCCTGACCAGGGGATGGTCTACAACGTGAACGGGCATGGCAACTCCTGATATAATTCGGGGGATTGTTGACGGTCCAAATCCCCATGCGGATACCTAAAACCGCGCCGCCCGGCAACCCCCGCTTGGGCTGCCCGGGCCCGGGAAACGGGCTGGCGGCGCGGGGTCATTGAAGAAAATGCGGGCGCTTTTTTTTGCGCCCGCGTGACGGCGGCCGGGGGGCCGCCGGGGAGGCGCAGGCTGCATGCAGGAGCGGTACGCCTGGGTGGGTATTCTGCTCGTGGCCCTCATCGCGGGGGTGACGCTGTATCTGGTGTTCACGGAGTCCGAGCGGCCCCGCGCGCTTCTGCCGCGCATGACCGTGGGCAAGGCGAACAACGCCGAGACGGAGGCCGAAAAGCTTTCCGCCGCCCGGGCGGAGGCGCGCGCCTCCGCCATCCTGGCCAAGCGCTGCGTGAGCTGCCACGGTCCGCTGGGCACGTGCCGGGCCCTGGGCAACAAGGGCAAGGACGCCTGGGACATGATCCTGACCCGCATGATGCTCGCGGGCTCGACCCTGACCACCGGGGAAAAGCTCTTTCTCCGCGACTGGCTCTGGACCCGGCCTCCGGGCTCCTCCCCGCCCTGCGTGAAGCGGAAAACTCCCTGACGGAGGCTTGAACATGCCCGCGTTGTTCGTCTATATCACTGCGGCGGACGAGGCCGAGGCCGCGTCCCTGGGCCGCATGCTCGTGACCCGCCGCCTGGCGTCCTGCGCGAACCTCCTGGGCCCCATCCGGTCCCTGTACTGGTGGGACGGGGCCGTGCAGGACGAGGCCGAGGCCGTCCTGGTGGCCAAGACCTGGGACGACCGCCTGGACGAGCTGGTGGCCGCCGTGCGCGAGGCCCATTCCTACGACGAGCCCTGCGTGGTCGCCCTGCCCGTGGCGGGCGGCAGCCCCACGTTCCTGGATTGGATCCGGGCCGAGACGCGGCCCCGCTGACATCGTATTTTCCCCTTGCCGCCCCACGGTCCGGACCCGGGGGCCGTCACCAATGGATGAGGAGATTCCATGCAGATCTACGTTTCCGGCTCCCTGGCCTTCGACCGCATCATGAGCTTCCCCGGCAGGTTTTCCGACCATATCCTTCCCGACAAGATCCATATCCTGAACGTGTCCTTCGTGGGCAACGGGCTCACCGAGCGCTTCGGCGGCACGGCGGGCAACATCGCCTACAGCTTGGCGCTGCTGGGCGAAAAGCCGCTGATCCTGTCCAGCGCGGGCAAGGATTTCGACCACTACGCCAAGCGCCTTTCGGACCTGGGCCTGTCCCTGGACGGCGTGCTGCGGGTGGACGGCGAGCTCACCGCCAACTGCCACATCACCACCGACAAGGCGGACAACCAGATCACCTGCTTCAACCCCGGGGCCATGAACTCGCCCTGCGGCTACTCTTTCAACGGCGTGGACCCCGCGAACGCCCTGGCCATCGTCTCCCCGGGCAACTTCTCGGACATGGTGGAGCTGCCCAAGCTCTACAAGGAGCGCGGCATCCCCTACATCTTCGATCCCGGCCAGAACGTCATCGCCCTGTCCGGCGAGGACCTGGCCCAGTGCATCGAGGGGGCCTACGCCCTGATCACCAACGACTACGAGTTGGAGATCGTGGTCCAGCGCACCGGCATTTCCGCCGAGGAAATTTGCAAGCACGCGGAAAATTGCATCACGACGCTGGGAGAAAAGGGTTCCGTGGTGTATGAAAAGGACGGGACCGTGACCGAGATCGCTCCGGCGAGCCTCGAAGCCGTGGTGGATCCCACGGGCGCGGGCGACGCCTACCGCGCCGGGCTGCTCAAGGGCCTGGCCATGGGGCTGCCCCTGTCCGCAGCCGCCAAGGTGGGCTCGGCCTGCGCCAAGTGGAGCGTGGAAAAACTCGGCACCCAGGAGCATTTCTTCAGCGAGGACGAGTTCTGGCGGGCGTACGAGGCGGACTTCGGCCCGCGCCCGGCCTGATCGCGATTTCGGCCTGACCCCGCGTCCGGCCAGAGCCTCTCCCCGCAGGGTTCTCATGATCCGCCGCACAGGCGGCGGGGGGAGGCGACGGCCATGGAAATGACGCGCAGGGCGGTGGAGGAATACCTGCGCCGGGCCCTGGGCGGCGACGTCCGCCTGACGGGCCTGGGGGATATCGGCTCCCTGGACGAGCAGGGCATCAAGGACTTCGGCTACGGCAAGCCGCTCCTGGTGCGCTACGAGCGGGACGGCGAGCCATGCGAGGCCGTGTTCTCGGCCATGCGCGGGGACCGCTACGGCCACCAGGACTGGTGGGACCGGGCGCGGGTCCTCTTCTTCCAATACGAAACCTCGGCGCGCCTGCCGCGCCATGTGCGGCCCCTGGGCCTGGGCTACCTGGACGCGGACGGGCGTATGGTGCCCGTGGCCGGGGCGCGCGAATTCTTCATCGTCAACGAGAAGCTCGAAGGCTCGGACTATTTCCTGGAACTGGAGCGCATCCGGGGCGGGGAATACCGCGAGGCGGACCTGGCCCTGGCCCGGGACTTCGCGCGCTGGCTGGCCGGGATTCATTCCACCCGGCACGACGAGCCCGACCGCTACGTGCGCCGCGTGCGCAACCTGGTGGGCGACTGCGAGTGCATCTTCGGCATCGTGGACGGCTACCCCCATCCCTACGCGGAGTTCCCGCCCGAACGCTTCCAGGCCCTGGAAAAGCGCCTCATCGACTGGCGCTGGAAGCTCAGGGGCTACGCCCACCGCCTGGCCGAGGTCCACGGGGACTTCCACCCCTGGAACGTGCTGGTGCGCCCGGCCCCGGACGGGGGCTTCGACTTCAGCGCGCTGGACCGCAGCCGGGGCGTGTGGGGCGAGCCCGCCGACGACGTGGCCACCATGAGCATGAACTACGCCCTGTTCGGCCTGCTGGACGGGGCCAAGCGCCTTGAGGGGCCGTTCATGGAGTTGTTCGCGGGGTTCTGGGAGGAATACCTGGCGGCCACCGGGGACGAGGAGATGGTGGAGGTCGTCGCCCCGTTCTACGTGTTCCGGGGGCTGGTGGTGGCCTCGCCCGAATGGTATCCCCGCCTGGACCCCGAGGTGCGGCGCGGGCTGTTCCGCTTCGTGGAGAACGTCCTGGAGCACCAGCGTTTCGACTACCGGAACTTCAACGGCTACATGAGGTAGGGCGTGGGCAGGGAGCAGGGATTCGCGGTCTGGGTGGTGGGGCTGCCCGGTTCGGGCAAGTCCAATCTGGCGCGCGGCCTGGTGCGCGAGCTGGGCGAAATGGGCGTTCCCGCCGAGCTGCTGCAGATGGACGCCCGGCGCAAGGCCTATTTCCCCGAGCCCACCTACAGCAGCCGGGAGCGCGAGGAGGCCTACCGCCTGTTCGCCGAAGAGGCCGCGGCCCTGGTCCGCCGGGGCGTGAACGTGGTCATGGACGGGGCCGCGTACAAGGCCGCCTTCCGGGACTACGCGCGTTCCCTGATCCCGCGCTTCGCGGAGATCCGCGTGGCCTGCGAACTCGCGACGGCCATGGCCCGCGAGGCCGGGCGGCCCGAGGGCCTGGTCATGGCCGGGCTGTACGAAAAGGCCCTGGAGCGCAAGCGCACGGGCCGCGAGTTCCCGGGCCTGGGCGAGGTCATCGGCGTGGACGTGGCCTTCGAGGCCGGGGAGCGCGAGGACTTCGTCATCGCCAACGACGACATCCCCAAGCAGGAGACCCTGCGCCGGACCATGGAATTCCTGCGCTCCTGGCTGGCCGGGCATTGACCTTCGGCCATCGCGCGCCTATCTCCACCTTTGCCGGGGCGCGGCCCCGGTCCCGCGGCCGCCGGGCGTTTTCCGGCCGCCTCCACCCAACCCCTTGGTATTCATGCAAGAGAAAACATTCCATTTGGCCACCTTCGGCTGCCAGATGAACGTGCAGGACTCGGACTGGCTGGCGCGCGCCCTGGCGGCGCACGGCTGGCGGCAGGCCCCGGAGGACGAGGCCCGGGTCTTCATCATCAATACATGCAGCGTGCGCGACAAGCCCGAGCAGAAGGTCTACAGCCTGGTGGGCCGCCTGAGCCGCCATTGCGCGCCCGGCTCCGGGCGCTTCGTGGCCGTGGGCGGCTGCGTGGCCCAGCAGGTGGGCAAGGGCTTTTTCGAGCGCTTCGACTGCGTGCGCCTGGTCTTCGGCACGGATCAGGTGACCCGCGTTCCCGAGGCCCTGGAGCGCCTGCTGGAGGACGGGGAGGACGCCCCGGGCCGCGCGGCCATGCTGGACTTCGTGGACCATTTCGCCCCCCGCGACCTGCACCTCTGCGAGGGCGCGCCCGTGTCGCATCTGCCCGGGCAGGCCTTCGTGAACATCATGCAGGGCTGCGACAACTTCTGCGCCTACTGCATCGTGCCCTACGTGCGCGGCCGCCAGAAGTCCCGGCCCACGGACGAGATCCTGGGCGAGATCCGGGCCCTGGCCCAGCGCGGGGTGCGCGAGCTCACGCTGCTGGGCCAGAACGTGAACAGCTTCGGCCTGGACGCGCGCGGCGACGGAACCAGCTTCGCCGAGCTGCTGCGGCTGGTGGCCGACGTGCCCGGGGTGCGGCGGCTGCGCTTCACCACCTCCCATCCCAAGGACCTAGCCCCGGACGTCATCCGGGCCTTCGCCGAGCTGCCGAACCTCTGCCCGTCCCTGCATTTGCCCATGCAGGCGGGTTCGGATAGTATATTGAAATCCATGGGCAGAGGATACGACATGGAGCGCTACATGGGGCTGGTGGAGGCCCTGCGCGAGGCCCGGCCGGGCATCGCCCTGACCACCGACCTCATCGTGGGCTTCCCCGGCGAGACCGGGGAGGATTTCCAGCTGACCATGGACGCCGTGGAGCGGGTGGGCTTCGAGTCCAGCTTCTCGTTCATCTATTCCGACCGGCCCGGCACGCGCTCCGTGCGCATGCGGCCCAAGGTGGACAGGGACGAGGCGGGCGAGAGGCTCGTGCTGCTCCAGGCGCTGCAGGAGCGGCTCACCGAGGCGGCCTACGCCCTGCGCGAGGGCCTGGAGGCCGAGGTGCTCCTGGAGTCCGAAAGCAAGCGCCAGGACGACGGGGACGAGGTGTCCTGGCGGGGCCGCGACGAGGCCGGACGGGTGGTCAACGTGCCCCTGCCCGGGGGCGGCGACCCGGCGGGCAAGCTGCTCCGGGTGCGCGTCACCGAGGCCAAGAAACACTCCCTCACGGGAGAGGCGGTGGGAGATCCATGGTAGAGATGGTGGAGATGAAGGTTTTCGGCCTGGCCCTGGACGAGACGTCCCAGGTGCCCGTTCTGGTGCTCAAGGACCTGGACGAGAATCTGTCCCTGCCCATTTGGATCGGAGCCATGGAGGCCATGGCCATCTCCCTGGTGCTCAACGAGGTCAGCCTGCCCAGGCCCATGACCCACGACCTGCTCCTGAGCTCCATCCGCGAGCTCGGGGCCACCGTGACCCGGGTGGAGGTGGTGCGCCTGGAGGGCGGCACCTACTACGCCGAGATCGAGACGGACCTGGACGGCGGCAAGCGCCGCATCGACGCCCGGCCCTCGGACGCCGTGGCCCTGGCCCTGCGGGCCCAGTGCCCCATTTTCGTGGCCAGGGACGTCCTGGACGAGGTGGGCGCCGAGGCCGCGGAGTCCAGCCCCGTGCTCAAGACCGAGGACGCCAGCCGCTGGAACGAACTCCTGGAACGCTTTTCCGAGGACGACAGCAAATACAAGATGTGAGGGGCGAACCCTCGCGGGGCACGCAATGATAGACCTGCACACGCACACCATATTCAGCGACGGGGAGCTGATCCCCGCCGAGCTGGCGCGCCGCGCCAAGGTCGCGGGCTACGAGGCCCTGGCCTTCACCGACCACGTGGACCACAGCAACCTGGCCACGGTGCTGGCCGGGGTGCGCGCGGTGGCCGATCGCTATTCGCCCTATGCGGGCATCGACCTCTACGCCGGGGCGGAGCTGACCCACGTTCCCCCCGGGCTGATCCCCGAGCTGGCGGCCAAGGCCCGCGAGCTGGGCGCGCAGATCGTGGTGGTCCACGGCGAGACCCTGGTGGAGCCCGTGGAACCCGGCACCAACCTGGCGGCCATCGAGGCCGGGGCGGACGTGCTGGCCCACCCGGGGCTGATCACCGAGCAGGAGGCCGCCCTGGCCGCCGAGCGGGGCGTGGCCCTGGAGATTTCCACGCGCAAGGGCCACAGCCTGTCCAACGGCCACGTGGCCGCCATGGCCCGGCGCACCGGCGCCAAGCTGGTCATCAACAACGACGCGCACCTGCCCGGCGATCTGGTGGGCCGCGAGCTCAGGCGCGCCGTCGCCCTGGGCGCGGGCTTGAGCCAGGAGGAATACCTCCAGGCCGAGGCCAATGCCCGGGAGATCGTGCAGCGGATCATGATCCGGTCCTAGCGCAGGCCGCCCCAAAACAGCGATCTGCGGCGTCGCTACGCTGCTGCGAAAAATGCAAAACCTCGCATATTGGGATACGCATCGGTCTTGCATTTTCCTTGCGCCTTGCATCTCAGCGAAGCGCTATTTTTGAACGGCCTGCCGGGAAGTTCTTTTCTGTCCGGAATCTCTATCGTTCATTTTCTTTCTGGAGATGGTTGCCATGCGCGGTGCTGATTACGAGCTGTGCGAGCGGGCGGCGGGCCTGCTGAAGAACGCCAAGAAGGCCGTGGCCCTGACCGGGGCGGGCATTTCCGTGCCCAGCGGGATTCCGGACTTCCGGTCCCCGGGCGGGTTGTGGTCGCAGTTCGACCCCATGGACGTGGCCAGCATCGAGGCCATGAACGGCAACCCCCGGGGCGTGTGGGAGTTCCTGCTGGACGCGGCCTCCATGTTCGACACGGCCAAGCCCAACCCCGCGCACACTGCCCTGGCGGACATGGAGCGCGCGGGCCTGCTCCGGGGCGTGGTGACCCAGAACATCGACGGCCTGCACCGGCGCGCGGGCTCGCGCACGGTGGTGGAGTACCACGGCGGCTGCGAGTCCTGGTATTGCCGCCGCTGCCGCAAGCCCTGGGACGCCTCGCGCATCACGGACCTGGGCCCCAAGGATATTCCCGTGCTCTGTTCCTGCGGCGGGCTGATCCGGCCCTCGGTTGTCTTTTTCGGCGAGGGCATCCCCCGGGGCGCGGTGGCCGGGAGCGACGCGCTGCTCTCGGGCGCGGACATGATGCTCATCGTGGGCACCTCCGGGGAGGTGGCCCCGGCCAACGCCATGCCCTGGCGCGTGAAGCGTTCGGGCGGGGCCGTGGTGGAGGTGAACCTCGGGCGCACGGCCTTTGGCGGGGTCGCGGACCTGCGCCTGGACGCGCCCGCCGAGGAGGTCCTGCCCCTGCTTTATGATCTCGCCGTTTCCTGATATGTGTCCCCCCTGAAAGGCGCGAGTGCATGCCGGACCGAACGTCCGCGTTCGTCGTCCGGCCCCCTCCAACGTCCGCGTCCCCCGTGGCGCGGCGCATTGCAGAAAGGAATCGTGACCCATGGAAGCCTTGCCGCAGATCGGTATCTTCGCCATGCTGGCCCACGCCACCCTCACCGTGAAAATGGTGCTCGGGCTCTTGGCCGTCATGTCGCTGACCAGCTGGAGCGTGATCCTGTTCAAGTATTTCTCCCTGTCCGCCGCGCGCAGGAACGCGGGCACGGACCTGCGCCGTTTCCTGAGCGCCGGGTCCCTGGACGAGGGCATGAAGGCCCTGGCCCAGAACCAGGACTCCCCGGTCTACCGCAGCGGGGTCCCGGCCTTGAACGAGCTGCGCCGCCTGGACGGCGCGGGCGTGGCCTGCGACAACGGCACCAGCGTGGTCATGGGCAACCTGTCCCGGGCCCTGGACCAGGGCGTGGGCGCCCAGCTCTCGCAATTGTCCGCGTCCCTGTCATTCCTGGCCACCTGCGGCAACTCCGCGCCCTTCATCGGCCTGTTCGGCACGGTGTGGGGCATCATGCACGCCTTCCACTCCATCGGCCAGATGAAGACCGCCGCCCTGGCCGCCGTGGCCCCGGGCATCTCCGAGGCCCTGGTGGCCACCGCCGTGGGGCTGGCCGTGGCCATCCCCGCGACCATCGCCTACAACTTCTTCCTCGGCATGCTCTCGGGCATCGAGACGGAGCTCAAGGGCTTCGCGGGCGCGTTCCTCAACGCCGCGCAGCGCGAGATGTCCGGCGGCTCCAAACGGGAGGAGTAGGGCCCATGGCGCTGAGTCCCCACAAGAACGGCTTCATAGCCGAGATCAACGTCACGCCCTTCGTGGACGTGATGCTGGTGCTGTTGATCATCTTCATGGTCACGGCGCCGCTCATGACCCAGGGGCTCGAGGTGGATCTGCCCGAGACCAAGACCGTGCGCACCCTGCCCAAGGACAAGGACCACATGGTCCTGACCGTCAAGAAGGACGGGGTCCTGTTCCTGGACGAGTACGAGGTGAAGCCCGGCGAACTGGCCGGGCACCTGGAGCGCCTGGTCAAGGCCGACCGCAAGTTCCTGTATCTGCGCGCGGACCGGGAGGTGCTCTACGGCGCCGTGGTCTCGGTGATGGGCGAGATCAAGGCCGCGGGCATCAGCCATATGGGCGTGGTGGCCGAGCCCGAGCAGGCCGCCCCGGCCAAGAAGAAGAAATAACGCCTGCATGCGCGCGGCCCCCGGGGCGCGCCGCTGCGAGATATGATGCGCACTCTCTCCTGGCTTCTTTCCATTCTGCTGCATGCGTGTGTGGCCCTTGCGGGAATCTATCTGGCCACGCCCGGCGAGATGCGCGTGAGCCTGGACGTGCCCGTGTACACGGTGGACCTGGTGCAGCTGGCCCCCAAGAAGGGGCGGCTGCCCGAGCCCAAGCCCAAGGCTGAGGCCCCCAAGCCCGCGCAGCCCAAGGCCGAGCCCGCTCCCGCCGCCCCGGCGCCCAAGCCGGAACCCAAGGCCGAGCCCAAGCCCGAGGCCAAGGCCATCGCGGCCAAGCCCGCGAAGCCCAAGGTCACGGAGATTCCCAAGAAGGAAACGCCCAAGGCCGAAAAGAAACCCGAGCCCAAGCCCGCGCCCAAGAAGCCCGCCAAGCCCCAGAAGACCAAGGAGCAGGAGCTCAAGGAGGCCCTGGCCCAGGCCCGGCGCGACGCCAAGTGGAAGGAGCGCAAGGAGGCCGAGGAGCGGGACAAGGCCCTGGCCGAGGCCCTGAAGCAGGCCGAGGCCGACGCGGCCCTGGCCGAGGCCCGCGACGCCGCCAAGGCCGAGACGGGCGAGGAGGTCGGCGCCGGGGGCACGGACCCGAACGGGGCCATGCTGGGCCTCAAGGACATCTACGCCGCCCAGGTCAAGGAGCTGATCCGCGCCAACTGGCGCTACCCCAACATTCCCGTGGACCAGAGCCTGGTGGCCGGAGTCTTCATCCGCGTGGGGCCGGACGGGTACATCAGGGAATATTCCCTCCTGGCGCGGTCCGGGCGGGCGGACTTCGACGAATCCGTTCTGAAGGCCGTGGAGGAGACGGAAAAGCTGCCCCCGCCGCCCGGCGACATCAGCGAGATACGCATCAACTTCAACCTGCAGGACATTCGGTAGACAGATGCGAAGACTGACTGCGATCCTTTGCGCGGCGCTGTGCGCCCTGGCCCTGGCCTCCGGCCCCGGCCTGGCCGCCGAGGCCCTGACCATAGACATCTTCGGCCCCGGCCAGAGCCGGGTGAACATGACCCTGGCCGACGCCGTGAGCCTCGTTCCCCGCGCGCCGACTCCGGCCCTGGCCGGGGAATTCGAGAAATATCTGCTGGAGGACCTCGACCTCCTGCCCTTCCTGCGCCTGGTCCCGTCCAAGGAGGTGCTGGGCGGCACGGCCTTCCCCGGGGTCACGGCCGCCGAGGTGGACCTGCGCCGTTTCCAGATCTCCAAGGTCGACCTGGTGCTGACCACGGGCTGGCGCGCGGAGGCAGGCGCCTCCCCCCGGGTGGAGATCCGGGTGTACGAGGCCTTCTCCGGCCGCCTGGTGGTGGGCAAGGCCTACCGCGTGGCCCCCGAGAGCCTGGCCCGGGCCGCGGACATGTTCTGCGCCAATTTCATGGAGGCGCTGACCGGCCACGGCGAGTTCTTCCGCTCGGTGCTGGCGTTCACCCGCGACGGCCGGGGCAACGACCGCGAGATCTGGTCCATGACCCCCCAGGGCCGCGAGCGGCGGCAGATCACGTTCTTCGGCGGCTCCAGCGTGAGCCCGGCCTGGTCCCCGGACGGGCGCTACCTGGCCTTCGCCCACCACGGGGAGAGCAGCCACACGCTCGGCGTGTGGGACAAGCCCAACAACCGCATTTTCCGCACCAAGTTGCCCGGCACCACCATCGGCGGTGCGGACTTCGCCCCCGACGGCACAGTGGCCGTGGCCCTGTCCCGGGGCAACATGGAGATATTCCGCCTGACCCGCGACCTGACGCGTATCAAGGAAACCCTGGTCAAGTCCTGGGCCATCGACGTCTCGCCGTCCTTTTCCGCCGACGGGGCGCGCATGGCCTTCGTCTCCGACCGCCAGGGCAACCCGCAGATCTTCATCAAGGACCTGGCTACGGGCAAGGAGCGCCGCCTGACCACGGAAGGGAAGTACAACACCAGCCCGAGCCTGTCCCCGGACGGCAAGCTGGTGGTCTTCTCCCGCCGCACCAAGCACGGGCACCGCATCTTCGTCATGGACGTGGACACCGGGCGCGAGCGGCAGATCACCTTCGGCCCGGGCAACGACGAGGAACCCGCGTTTTCGCCCGACGGCTATTTCCTGGTGTTCTCCTCCAACCGCAGCGGGCGGTACCGGTTGTACCTGACCACGCGCCACGGGGACGAGCCCCGGGTGCTGGACACGGGCAAGGGCGCGGCGACGTTTCCGGCCTTCGGACCCCGGTTGTAAGTTTCGGGAGGTTTTCGCCACATTGTCACTGGTCAAAAAACGCTCCGTATTATATTGATTTTCAATGCATGGCGCGCTAGGATTGCAAGCTAGTTCGACCTGCGGCGGTGAAGGATTTTTCCGACAACTCGTTGGAAGTGATATTTTTTCAAGACTATGTGCGAGGAGGACATGATGAAAAACAAGGTCTTGCTGGGAATGGCCATGCTTATGGCCCTGACGTTGATGCTGGCCACCGGTTGCGCCAAGAAGCAGACCTCCGGCACCGAGGGGCAGGGCGTGTCCTTCACGACGCCCGAGCCCAAGGGCGCTGATTCCGCCCAGGCCGCGGCCGAGAAGGCCGCCATGCAGAAGGCCGAGACGGAGCTTACCGCCAACAAGATTTTCTTCGACTTCGACAAGTACGATCTCAAGGCCGAGGCCAAGGACGTGCTCAAGGCCAAGGCGGCCATCCTCAAGAAGTACGCTTCCTGGAAGATGCTCATCGAGGGCCACTGCGACGAGCGCGGCACCGAGGAGTACAACCTGGCCCTGGGCGAGCGCCGTGCGCGCGCCGCCTACGAGTTCCTGGTTGTTCTGGGCGTGCCTTCCTCCCGCCTGAAGATCGTCTCCTTCGGCGAAGAGCGCGCCGTGGACGGCGGCCACAACGAGACCGCCTGGGCCAAGAACCGCCGCGACGAGTTCAAGGTCTTCAAGTAGACCCGGACCCCAGCTGTAAGAAACGAACGCCGCGCGGCATGCCGCGCGGCGTTTTTTGCGTCTGAAAGGGGGCTCAGCGCGCCGCCAGGCCCAGGACCAGGACCCTTTGCCGCCCCTGGCCAGCAGGGGCAGGTTGCGGCCCGTGCCGTAGACCAGGTCCACGACGTGAAGGCCGTTCATGGGACCCAGAAGTTTGGGCACCACCAGGGCGTCCAGGTCGACCATGGGATTGTCTTCGGCGTCGTAGTGCGGGGATCAGAGGTCGTAGCCGTCCCTGGTGGGGACGTGGCGCGCGGCGCGGATCCATGCCGTCTCGTTTCTTAGGTGCCCTACATGCCGCCGGCGTGCACGGCCACCCAGTTCACGAAGGCCCAGCGCGCGGCCCACAGGGCGGCGGCCGCGTACACGCCTGCCACGGCGTCGTCGATCATCACGCCCCAGCCCCCGGGCAGCCAGTTCTCGGCGCGACGGATGGGGAAGGGCTTGGCGATGTCGAATATCCGGAAGAACAGGAACCCCGCCAGCACCTGCCAGGTGGGCAGGATGGAGAAGGGCAGGTAGGTCAGCCACTGGCCCAGGACCTCGTCGATGACCACGCATCCGGGGTCCTTTTTCCCGAACACGGCCTCGGCGCGCGTGGAGGCCAGGGAGCCGACCACGAACAGGGCGCAGAGGATCAGGGTCCTGGTCAGGGGCGAGTGGGGCAGGAAAAGAAACGGCGCGGTGACCACGGCCGCCGCCGAGCCCCAGGTGCCGGGCCCCTTGGGCAGGTGCCCCACGGGGCCCAGGGTGGCGAAAAAGGCGGCCAGGCGGTCCGCGCCGCTGTGTGTGTTGTCGGTCATGGTCGGGTCTCCTGGTTGGGGCGCGCTTCGAGAACTACGCTCCGGGCGCGGCCTTGGCAAGGCGGGGTCAGCCGCGGGGGCGCACCGCGCGCAGGCGGAAAAGTGTCTCCACCAGGCGGTGCAGGGGCAGGCCCACCACGTTGTTGTAGGACCCGGAAATGGTTTCCACCAGAAAGCCGCCCTGGCCCTGGATGGCGTAGGCTCCGGCCTTGTCCATGGGCTCGCCCGTGGCCACGTAGGCCAGGAGCACCTCCAGGGGCTGCGGGCCCATGGTCACGTCCGTGGACACGGAGAACAGCTCCGGCGCGCCCGTGGGCGGGAACACGGCGCAGCCCGAAACCACGCGGTGGGTGGTGCCCACCAGGCGGGTGAGCATCAGGATGGCCTGGTCCGGGTTCTCGGGCTTGCCCATGATCTCGCGGTCCAGGACCACCACGGTGTCCGAGCTGATGACCACGGCTTCGGGCCGCTGCCTGACGACGGCCAGGCCCTTGGCCAGGGCCGCGCGGCGCGCGAATTCGTCCGGGTCCTCGTCCGCGTCGGGCAGGGGTTCGTCCTCGGAGCTGGGCAGGACCTCGAATTCCAGGCCCAGGGCCGCGAGCATTTCCTTGCGCCGGGGCGAGCCGGAGGCCAGGACGATGGGCTGCACGGCCTCCAGGGGGCCGGGGGAGTCCTGGGGGTCCATGTCGATGAGATCGGTGATGCTGAAATCCATATCGTCCGGTTCCGGCCTCAGGCCGGGATGCGCTCGGCGGTCAGGGCCGCGAGCAGGGATTCGTCCAGGGTCGGGTGGGCCCAGATGATTTTATCGGCGTCCTCGGGGCTCCAGGCCTGGGCCACCACGAGGGTCGCCTGGGTCACCAGGTGCGTGACGCCGTGGCCCACCGCCGTGATGCCCGCCACGCGCCCGTCGGCCCAGACCGCCTTCACGAAACCCTGGGCCGAGGCGTGGGCCTGGGCGATGGGATTGGCGGCCAGCTGGGCCGTGGAGACTTCCGTCGCCACTCCGGCGTCCTTGAGCTCCCCGGGCATCTGGCCCACGCGGATGGACTCCGGCGCGCCGTAGATGCACCAGGGCATGGGGCCCGGGGTGTAGGGGGCGTCGGTTTCGCCCGCCGCGCGCCGCGCCGCGTAGAGCCCCTGGTGGGAGGCGGCGTGGGCCAGCATGGCCTTGCCGTTGGCGTCGCCCACGCAGGAGATGCCCGGAGCGGCCTCCAGGTGCTCGTCCACCTGCACGAACCCGCGCCTGTCCAGGACCGCGCCCGCGTCCTCCAGGCCCAGCCCGGCGGTCAGGGGGCCGCGCCCCGTGGCCACCAGGGCCAGGGAGGCGGAGAGGGTTTCGCCGTCCTCCATGGTCAGCAGGGCCTGGCCGTCCCGCGTCGCCAAGCTTTGCACGCGTTTGCCCGTGAGGATCTTCCACTTTTCGCGCTTGGCCAGCTGGGCGATGGTCTTGGAAACCTCGGGGTCCTCGAAGGGCGCCACGCGCTCCAGGGCCTCCACCACGGTCACGGCCGCGCCCAGGCGCGAGAAGAAGCGCCCCAGCTCCAGGCCGATGACCCCGCCGCCCACGATGATCAGGCTTTCCGGGGCCTCCTGGAGATCAAGGATGCCGTCGGAGTCCAGCACCCGGTCCCCGTCGGGCGTCATGCCCGGGAAGGCCGTGGGCCGCGAGCCCGTGGCCACCACCAGGCGGCCGCAGGCCAGTTCCGCGACGCCCTGGTCCGTGTCCACGGCCAGGAGGCCCGGCGCGGCCAGCCGTCCGCTGCCATGCACCAGGGCCACGCCAGCCTGGGCCAGGCGCGTTTCCTGGGCCTTGCGCAGGCCCGAGAGGATTTGTTCCTTGCGCTTTTGCAGGGCGGGCAGGTCCACGCCGATGTCGCCCGAGGCGATTTTGAGCTTGGCCTGGGCCGCCAGCTCGTGCACGCAGTCCGTGGCCCCCAGGAAGAGCTTGGTGGGGATGCAGCCCCTGTTCAGGCAGGTGCCCCCCAGGTGCCCGCGCTCCACCAGGGCCGTGGACAGGCCCAGGCGCGCGCCCTCCAGGGCGCAGTCCAGCCCGCCGGGGCCGCCGCCCAGGACCACGAGGTCGTACTTAGCACCCGCAGTCATCGGTGAGCACCATCTCCCTGGCGGCCTTGGTTTCGTCCAGCCTGGTCACGGGCAGGGTCACGGGGGCGGCCATCACGGACTCGGGGTCCGTGGCCGCGCGCTCCACGATCTCGATGAGGTCGTCCAGAAAGCCGTCCAGCGTGTCTTTGGATTCCGTTTCCGTGGGCTCGAACATCAGGCATTCCTTGACGATGAGCGGGAAGTAGATGGTGGGCGCGTGGTGGCCCTTGTCCAGGAGCGCCTTGGCGATGTCCAGGGCGCGCACGCCGTTCAGCTTGTCGCCCACGGCCGAGGCCACGAACTCATGCATGCAGATGCGGTCGAAGGGGACTTCCAGCACGCCCTCCAGGCGCTTGCGCATGTAGTTGGCCGCCAGCACGGCGTTCTCGCTGGCCCGCGCGAGGCCTTCCTTGCCCAGGCGCAGCACGTAGGCGTAGGCCTTGAGCATCACGCCGAAGTTTCCGTAGAACGGGGCCATGTAGCCGATGGACTTGGGATGGGCGTAGTCCAGCACGAAGCGCCCGTCATCCAGGCGTTTGACCCGCGAGATGGGCAGGTAGGGCATGAGCTTTTCGCACACGCCCACCGGGCCGGAGCCCGGGCCGCCGCCGCCGTGGGGCGTGCCCATGGTCTTGTGCAGGTTCAGGTGCACCACGTCGAAGCCCGCGTCGCCCACGCGCATCTTGCCCATGATGGCGTTCATGTTCGCGCCGTCGTAGTAGAGCAGGGCGTCCACGGCGTGGATCATCTCCACGATCTCGGGCAGGTGCTTCTCGAACAGCCCCAGCGTGTTGGGGCAGGTCATCATCACCGCGGCCACCTCGTCGTCCAGGGCGGCGCGCAGGGCCTCGGGGTCCACCATGCCGTCCTTGGAGTCGATGGAGACCACGTCGAAGCCCGCGATGGCGGCCGAGGCCGGGTTGGTGCCGTGGGCCGAGTCGGGCACGATGACCTTGGTCTTCTTGTTGCCCTTGTCCTTGTGGTAGGCGGCGATGACCATGGCCCCGGTGAGCTCGCCGTGGGCCCCGGCCATGGGGTGCAGGGTGAAGCCCGCCATGCCCGTGATCTCGCAGAGCAGGTGCTCCATGTCGTACATGGCTCCCAGGGCGCCCTGGGTGAAGTGGCCCGCGCCCTTGAGCTGGGCCATGAGCGGGTGCAGCCGGGTGAACCCGGGCAGGGCGGCCACGTTCTCCGTGAACTTGGGGTTGTATTTCATGGTGCACGAGCCCAGGGGATAGAAATTCCCGTCCACGCCGAAGTTGCGGCGCGAAAGCTCGGTGAAGTGGCGTACCACGTCCAGCTCGCCCAGCTCGGGCAGCCTGGCGCGCGAGGAGCGGAGCATCCCGGCGGGCAGGAAGTCAGCGGCGCGGGAGCCGGTCAGCCCGTTGCACACGCCCTTGCGGCAGGGCACGGATTTTTCGAACATCGTCTTCATCTCAAGAGACCTCCCAGCATTTCGGCCATCACGCCGATGTCCTCGCGGGTGTGGCGTTCGGTGCAGGCCACCAGCAGGCAGTCCTGAAGGCCCTCGTAGTAGCGGCCCAGGGGGAAGCCCGGCACGTAGCCGCGCTCGGTGAGGGCGTCCACCACGTCGAAGGCGGGCACGGGCAGGCGCACGGCGAACTCGTTGCAGAAGGGCCCGTCCGTGAGCAGCGAGACCCCGGGCAGGGCGGTCAGGCGCTCGGCCGCGTAGTGGGCCAACTCCATGCAGCGCACGGCGGTCTGCTCCAGGCCCGAGGGGCCGAGGAGGCTCATGTGCACCAGGGTGCGCAGGGCGCAGAGCGCCTGGTTGGAGCAGATGTTGGACGTGGCCTTCTGGCGGCGGATGTGCTGCTCCCGGGCCTGGAGGGTCAGCACGTAGCCCGTGCGGCCCTCGGTGTCCACGGTGCGGCCCACGATGCGCCCGGGCAGCTGGCGCACCATCTTCTTGGTGCAGGCCATGACGCCCAGGTACGGCCCGCCGAAGGACAGGGGCTGGCCCAGGCTCTGGGCCTCGGCCACGGCGATGTCCGCGCCCATCTCCCCGGGGGTCTTGAGCACCGACTGCATCAGCGGGTAGACGCTGACGACGCTCGCGGCCTTCATGGCCCTGGCGTGCTCGAAGAGCTCCGTGAAATCGTTGGCCTGACCGAAGAAGTTGGGGTTCTGGACCACCACGGCGGCGGTGTCCTCGTCCACAGCGGCCTTCAACGCCGCGAGGTCCGTGGAGCCGTCCTTGTGGGGCACGGTGACCAGGGTCAGGTTCAGGTTCGAGGTGTAGGAGTCGAGCATGATGCGGTAGATGGGCGAGAGGGCCTCGCTGACCACCAGCTTGCTGCGCTTCTTGGACGCGCGCACGCCCATCATCATGGCCTCGAAGAGGGCCGACCCGCCGTCGTACACGCTGGCGTTGGAGCAATCCATGTCCAGCAGGCGGCAGATGGCGGTCTGGTACTCGAAGATGGCCTGCAGGGTGCCCTGGGAGGCCTCGGGCTGGTACGGGGTGTAGGCGGTGTAGAACTCGCCCCGTCCCGTCAAGGCGTCCACGGCCGCGGGGATGTGGTGGTCGTAGAATCCCGCGCCCAGGAAGCTGACCACGTCCACCTTGTTCTTGGCGGCCAGGCGCTCCATGCGCGTCATGACCTCCATCTCGGAGAGGCCCTGGGGGATGTCGAAACTTTTGGGGCGGAGTTCCGGGGGAATGTCGGCGAACAGCTCTTCCATGGACGTGACGCCCACGGTCTCGAGCATGCGCCGGGTTTCCTCCTCGGTGTGGGGAACGTACGGCATTGCGTCCGGCTCCTGTGGTTGTGTTGGCGGGACGGGCCGCCTTGGGCCCGGCGCGTCCAAAGGCCGGGCCCGGAGCGCCCGGGAGGGGCGCGCCGGGGCCGCGGCGGGGGAAAAAGGGGTGCTAGTGGGCCTCGGAGGCCATGACCTCTTCGTAGGCGGCGGCGTCCAGAAGGGCGTCCACGCCGCCGGAGACCTTGAAACGCACCAGCCAGCCGTCCCCGTAGGGGGCCTGGTTCACGGTCTCGGGGGCGTCCTCCAAGGCCTCGTTCACGGCCACGATCTCGCCGCTGACCGGGGCGTAGATTTCGCTGGCGGCCTTCACGGACTCCACGGAGCCCATCTCCTCCCCGGCCTCGAAGGTGTCGCCCACCTCGGGCAACTCCACGTAGGTCAGGTCGCCCAACTGCTCCTGGGCGAAGTGGGTGATGCCGACGGTGGCCTCGTCGCCTTCCAGGCGGACCCATTCATGGGTCTTGGAGTACTTCAAGTCCTTGGGAGTCACTGTGCTTCTCCTTGGGTAGACGCGTCGCCCACAGGGCGGCGGTGTGGTTTTCTCGTCTGAACCGGCCATATCCTGGCATGGAAAAAGCCGGAAATAAACCTTTCCGGCTTTAACGGCAAGATCGGGCCTTTCCCCTGTGGACTCGGCCGGTTGGGCCACAGGACGCCGGGTTCAGTCGGCGTCCTTTTCCTCCAGGGCGATGCCCAGGTTCCTGATCTCGTTGAGCAGGGTCTTCTTGCGGATGGGCTTGACCAGATAGGACGTGGCCTCGCCCAGGAAGAAGGCGTCGTGCAACTCCTTGGTGTCGTCCAGGGCCGAGATCATCACGGCCTTGACGCGCTGTTCGTCGGGTACGCCCATTTCGGTCTCGATCTCCCGAATCTCGCGCAGGGCCTGCTGGCCGTCCACGTTGGGCATGATGATGTCCAGGCAGACGAGATCATAGGGCTCCCCCCCCTTGAGGGAGGACCTGAAGGCCTCCACGGCCTCTTCCCCGTCCACGGCCACGTCGCAATAGCCGTACGGATACAGGATCTTCTGCATGACGCGCCGACTGTCGAATTCGTCGTCCACAATGAGAAACCGCATCGTCAACACACCCCCTGTTGAAGCCGGTCATGGTCTTACGCTCATAAATAAAACTAATCCCTTTGGCAACACACGGTTGAGGCCCGCGATGGAAAGGGCTAGGCTCGGTCGCGCCGGGATGGGCCCGGCGGGAATCGCGGGCCTTGGCCCGCGCGGGAGGTGGATGCGGTGTTGGACGTGTTCGGGCTCGGCGTGGCCGTGCAGACCGCGGTGGGGCGCACGGGCTGGGAGGGCTGGCCATTCGGCGGGGAAACGAGCCCCTGGCTGGCCGGGGCCCTGCGCATCCTGTTCACGGCCCTGGTCTTCGCGGCGCTGGCCTGGGGGCTGCGCCTGCTGTTCGGGCCCGGCGGCCACCTGCGGCCCAAGGAATTCGGCACCGCCCACATCGCGGAGCGCAAGGAAAGAAAACGCCGGACCGCGGACATCTACGCCCGGTACAAGGCCGGGGAACTGGACGCGGACGAATACCGCGAGGCACTGGCGAGGCTCGAACGTGGAGACTGACGCATTTCTGGCCCCGCACCGCGAACGGTTGCGGGCCTTCGCCCTGGAGCACTGGGCCCGCATCGCCGACGGCCGGGAGAACATCGACCTCAAGCTGGACCACAGCCTGCGCGTGCTGGACGAGGCCCTGGGCATCACGGCTTCCCTGGGCGGCGGCGCTTCGGGCCGGGACCTGCTGGACGCCGTGCACCTGGCCGCCCTGTACCACGACATGGGGCGCTTCCCGCAGTTCGAACGCTGGGGCACCTTCAACGACCGCAAGTCCATGAACCACGGCCGCCTCAGCCTGTACGCCGCGCGCGCGGCCGGGGTCCTGGACGGGCTTTCGCCGCGCCTGAGGAAGGTGGCCCTGGCCGCCATCCTGATGCACAACCGGCGGCTGCTGCCCCCGAACCTGCCCGGGGACGTGGACTTCGCCGTGCGCGTGGTGCGCGACGCGGACAAACTGGACATCTATCCCGTGATGCTGTCCCACCTGGAACCCGGCGCGCCCGCCAATCCCGTGGTCACCCTGGGCCTAGCCGACGACCCCGAGGCCTACACCCCGCAAATACTGGAACAGATCCTGGCTGGCAGCCTGTGCGAGTATCGGGATATGCGCTACACCAACGATTTCAAGCTCTTGGTCCTATCCTGGATCTATGATCTGAATTTCGGGCACAGCCGCCGGGCCCTGGCGGAGCGGGGCTACCTGGAGCGGCTCCTGGCCTGCCTGCCCCGGAACGAGGCCTTTGGGGGGCTGGGGGAGCGCCTGCGCGCGGATTTGAACGGCGGCCGACAGGCCTAGTGATCGAGGACGAGCAGGGCCTGGTCCACGTAATCGCCGATCCAGGTCTCGACGGGTTCGGGCAGGTCCGCGAAGGTCACGCCCAGGCGGAAGGGCTCGTCCTGACCGCCTTCCACGCGGCGCACGTCGCAGCGGATCTGGTCCTGGTCCACGGCCTTGAACAGGGGGCAGTGCAGGTGGACGATGTCCCCCACCTGGGGCGGCACGGGGCGGGCCGAGGCGTCGTAGGTCAGGGCGCAGCCCGCGCGGGAGAGGTCCTGGATCATGCCCCGCCAGCGCGTTTCGCCTTGCATCAGGGTGGCCGGGAAGAAGCAGTCGATGCGGTGTTCCTTGCGCAGGTTGTGGGTCTGCACGGTCTCGGGGTAGTCGATGAACACCAGGGGATGGGGCTTGGCTACGTGGGCCTGGATGCGCGAACCGAAGGCCCAGATGTGCCCGTAGTGCAGAAAGCGCACCACCACCCGGTTGCCTGTGTACAGATGGTCGTAGAGGTTGGTGCCCAGGGCCGTCCTGGGGGTGCGGAACATGAAGTGGCGACCCTTTTCGAGGCCCACGAAGACGGTCTTCAGGCGTTCGTCCAGTCCGCCCAGGGATACCAGGAGCTGGGTCCCGGGGGTGATGCCGGTCAGTGAGCGTGTGGGCTTGAGGGTGGTATCCTGCTCGGCCATTGCGGGTTTCCTCTCGCGGATTTCTTTCTTTTACCTCTTAATTCTAGCATCATTGGCCCCCAGTGCAACCGCTCCCAGGCGGATTTGGGGAAAATACCCAGGCATCCGGTTTCTTCATCCCGGGAGGACCTTGATTCCCTTTTCTTTTCCATGGATAATGACGCATAGTGACAACCTTCGCCCGGGGGGCTTGTGAGCGACCAGACCGAACAGAAGACCGACGAGACCCAGCGAGACGTGAACCTCCTGGAGATGCCCCTGGAGGGCATCGCGGCCTATTGGCTGTCACTGCGCAAGGTCATGGGGCCCAAGCTGCAGCCCAAGACCCTGGAGGAAGAGGTTGTCAACACCCAGGAACCGTTCATCAAGTATCTCCTGGAGATGTTTTCCTCGGGAGTGACCGACGCGGAGCTGCGTCGCCTGTGCCAGGTGCGGCAGGACACGGCCGTGCGCGAACTGCGCCTCAAGCTGGCCATGATGCGTGAGGCGCTCACGGTCATCGCCTCGGCCGAGAACCCGCGCAAGGCGCTGATGCGCATGGGCGCGTACCTGGCCGAACCTTCCCTGACCGAGGAGAGCGCCACCAAGATGGCCCTGGACATGGTGCGCATGGCCGAGAAGAGCAAGGACGGCTACGTGGTCACGGTGGAGCCCTCCCTGTCCCCGGAGCAGCTTTTGGTGAAGCTCCTGTTCTACGTGCTCTGGGCCCGGCGCGAGGGCAAGGCCGGGCTGGAGCCCTTTGCCGAGAACGGGCGCTGCCGGTTCTTCAACCAGGGCCTGGGCATGGTGGTGGACGGGTTCGAGCGCAGCTTCGTGCGCGGCTGCCTGGACATCGCCGAGGCCGAAATCCTGGACACGGCGTCCCGCAAGATGGCGCTGTCCGTGGACATGGTCCTGGCCCTGCGCGCCAAGCTGTCCTACGAGGACATGTTTCGCGCGGTGCGCGCATATCTTCCCTAGCAGGCCGTTGAAAAGATGCAATCTGCTTCGTCAGCGCAACCATCCGGACCGCTTGTGTATGCACGATACAGCTCTGCTCTCGATATCTGTAAGGCTCGAAGACTCGCCTAACAGCTAGTCGGTCTGCGCGCCCCGGATGCTTCCGCTTCCTCGCATCTCACTGTTTGAACGGCCTGCGAATAATGATTTTCTAATTATTGCAAACGATTGGATATCATCCCATGCATGACGATTACGAAACCGGCGGCGTTCTCCGCCTGGACGCGCCCCCGGGCGCGGCTGGCGCGCGGCTGGACGCGTTCCTGGCCGGGGAGCTGGCCGGGCGGGGCGTGTCCCGCGCGCGGGTCCAGGAGCTGATCCGCGAGGGCAAGGCCCTGGTGGACGGCGGGGCCCAGGCCAAGCCCGGATTCCGGCTGGCCGGGGGCGAGGCCCTGGAACTGGCCCTGGACATCCCGGCCCCCGGGCTCACGCCCCGCGCCGGGGTCCTGGACCTGGTGCACGAGGACGAGGCCCTGGTGGTGGTGGACAAGCCCGCCGGGCTGGTGGTGCATCCCGGCCCAGGCATCGGGGACGACACCCTGGTGCACCGCCTGGCGCACCGTTTCCCGGGCATCCTGGACATGGGCGGCGAACGCCCTGGCGTCGTGCACCGCATCGACAAGGACACCTCCGGGCTGCTGCTGGTGGCCCTGACCGAGGCCGCGCGCCTGCGCCTGTCCGAGGACTTCGCCGAGCGCAGGATCGAGAAGGAATATCTGGCCCTGGTGCACGGAGTGCCCGCCGGGCCCCTGGGCGGCCAGGGCAGCGTGGACGCGCCCATCGGCCGCGACCCGCGCGTGAAGACGCGCATGGCCGTCACGGACAAGGGCGGCCGCGCGGCGCTCACGGACTGGCGCGTGCTGTGGATCGCGCCCGACGCGTCCGCGAGCCTGGTGCGCGTGCGCATCCACACCGGCCGCACCCACCAGATCCGCGTGCACATGGCCCACATCGGGCATCCGCTGCTGGGCGACGCGGTGTACGGCGCGCGCGAACAGGCCGAATGGCGGCGGGGCTCGGGCCTGGACCCGGCCCTGGCGTCGCGCCAGATGCTCCACGCTTGGCGTCTGGCCTTCGTCCATCCGCTGACGGGCGAGCGCCTGGAATTCTGCAGCGAACCTCCCGAGGATTTCCGGACCCTGGCCCTGGAGCTGTTGCGGTCCGTGCAGCGCGTGGGCCTGGTGGGCATGCCGGGCTCCGGCAAGTCCGCCCTGGCGGGCATGCTGGCCGATGCGGGCGCGCCCGTGTTCTCGGCCGACGCCTGCGTGGCCGGGCTCTACGATGCGGGCGCGGACGGTTGGGTGCTCATGCGCCGTCGCTTCGGCCCGGAGTTCGCGCCCGACGGGCGGCCCGTGGACAAGGCCCGCCTGTTCGCGGCCATGTGCGAGTCCGACGCGCTGCGCCGCGAGGTCCAGGACCTGGTGCATCCCCTGGTGCGGCACCGGGTGGCGGAGTTCTGGCGCGAGCATCGCCACGCGGTCTTCGCCGTGGCCGAGGTCCAGCTGCTCCTGGAGGGCGGCTGGCCCGAGGATGGGCTCACGGATCTGGTGGTGGGTGTGCGCGTGCCCGAGGCCGCGCGGCGCGAACGCCTGGCCGGACGCGGCTGGGCCCCGGAGGTGGGCGCGGCCATGGAGTCCTGGCAGTGGAGCGAGGCCGACAAGATGGCCCGCTGCGACCTGGTGGTGGACAACGACGGCGACCTGGACGCCCTGCGGCGCAAGGCCTCGGACCTGGTGCGCGAGCTGGCCGCGCGGCGCGAGACCCGGCAGGCCAGGACCCGCGCGCATCTGGAATCCCTGTGGGCCGCCCCCGAGGGGGACGGCTAGATGCTGCCCCTGCGCGACTCCATACCCCGGGTGCACACGCCCTGGGCCGTGTACGCGCTCATCGCCGCCAACACCCTGGTTTTCCTCTGGCTCGCCAGCCTGTCGACCCGCGACACGGGCATCGTCATCCACCTTTTCGGCGTGGTGCCCGCGCGCTTCAGCCATCCGGACATGGCCCTGCAGGCCGGATATCCGGAGTTCGGGCTCTATTCCTTCATCACCTACATGTTTCTGCACGGCGGCTGGCTGCACCTGATCATGAACATGTGGACCATGTGGATATTCGCGGACAACATCGAGGACGTCATGGGGCCCTGGCGTTTCCTGGGCTTCTACCTCTGTTGCGGCTTGGCGGCCCTGGCCGTGCACTACATGTTCAACTCGGACTCCACTGTCCCGGTGGTTGGGGCCAGCGGGGCCATAGCCGGGGTCATGGGGGCCTATTTCCTGCTCTATCCCCACGCCCGCGTGGTGACCCTGGTGCCCCTGTTCATCATCCCCTTTGTTTTCGAGATTCCGGCGGTGGTCTTCCTGGGCATCTGGGCCGCCATGCAGTTGTTTTCCGGGGTCGCGTCCCTGGCCGGCTCGGACGGTGGGGGCATCGCCTGGTGGGCGCACGCGGGTGGCTTCGTGGCCGGGATGCTGCTGCTGCCCCTGTTCCGCAAGAAGGGGCGCTGCTATTTCTGCGTGCGCCCGGACGGGCGCATACCCGGCGGGCGCGGCCTGCGGCCCCCGGGCGGCCGCTGAAAAAACGCGATCTGCTTCGTCAGCGAAAAAATCCAGACCGCTTATGTATGCGCAATACACTGCGCGTCCTGGGTTTTTCCGCTTCCTCGCATCTCACGCTTTTTGAGCGGCCTGTGAGAAATGCCGATGCGCCATCACGCCGGGAACTCTCGTTTTTGCCCTTGAAGAGGGGAAAGCAATTCTGACTATTTTGCTATGAATTGGCGGTTCCGCACCTGGACATTTTCGCCAGGAAGATTATGAGAACAGGCACAACCCAAAGGCGGTGGTCCCGTCCACTACAAACAAGGAACGAGACATGCTTGATATCAACGACCTGCACGTGAAGATCGGCGACAAGGAGGTCCTGCGCGGCATCAACCTGCGCATCGAGGAGGGCGAGACCTTCATCCTCTTCGGGCCCAACGGCTCGGGCAAGACCACCCTGCTCATGACCCTCATGGGTTTTGGCAACTATACCATCACCGGCGGCACCATCAAATTCAAGGGCGTGGACATCACCCACGCGCCCATCCACGAGCGCGCCCGCCTGGGCATCGGCATGTCCTTCCAGCGGCCGCCGACCATCCACGGCCTGAAGACGCGCCACCTGGTGGAAATGTGCGCCAAGCACGGCGGCAACGGCCACCGCAGCGTGGACGAGCTGGCCGACCTGGTGAATTTCACGGATTTTCTGGACCGCGACATCAACGCGGGCTTCTCCGGCGGCGAGATCAAGCGCTCCGAGCTTTTGCAGCTCATGTCCCAGGCGCCGAGCCTCGTGCTTTTCGACGAGCCCGAATCCGGCGTGGACCTGGAGAACATGAAGCTCATCGGCATGGTGGCGCGCCGCCTGCTGGACGGGTTCACGGCCCCGCAGCCCGACCGGTCCATGAAGGAATTGCGCTCCGAGCACCGCACCTCGGGCCTGATCATCACCCACACGGGCTACATCCTGGACTACATCAACGCCGACCGCGGCCAAGTCATGTACGACGGGCACCTCTGTTGCGAGGCCCGGCCCCGGGACATCCTGGAGCACGTGGGCAAGTACGGGTACCAGGAGTGTGTGCGTTGTCTGGACAAAGTAACCGATTCGCGGGGTGCCTAAATGAGCGACACCAACGTCAGATTATCCGACTACACCTTCTCCGGAGTTGAGGAGGGCGCCATTGAGGACCTGCGCACCTTGAGCCCCGAGGACAAGCGGCAGCTGCTCATGGCGGGCGTGGACGTGGACCGCTCCAAGCTGGCGGGCGAGTTCCTGCACATGAACCACAGCGGCGTGCACTGCAAGAGCATGAACCCGGGGGTCGAGGTCCTGAACATCAAGCAGGCCCTCAAGAAATACGACGGCCTGTCCCAGTATTTCTGGAAGCTCATCGACCCGGACAAGGACGAGTTCACCCGCGCGGCTTTCGAGAACCTGCACGGCGGGTACTTCGTGCGCACGGAACAGGGCGCCAAGATCCCCGAGCCCGTGCAGTCCTGCCTGTTCTTGAAGGGCAAGGGCGTGGGCCAGAACGTGCACAACGTGATCATCGTGGAGGAGGACAGCGAGCTCCACGTGATCACGGGCTGCGCCGTGTCCGGAGCCGAGGAGGCCGCCGCGCACCTGGGCATCTCCGAGTTCTACGTCAAGAAGGGCGGCAAGCTGACCTTCACCATGATCCACAACTGGAGCGAAAAGGTCGCCGTCAGGCCCCGCACCCGGGGCGTGGTGGAGGCCGGGGGCGTGTTCCAGAACAACTACGTGCTCATGCAGCCCGTGGGCACTCTGCAATCCTACCCGGGCATCGACCTGGTGGGCCGGGGCGCGCGCGCCAGGTTCAACTCCGTGCTGGTGGCCCCCAAGGGCTCGCACATCAACTCCGGCTCCGAGGTCAACCTCTTGGCCGAGAACACCGCCGGCGAGATCATCTCCCGCACCCTGACCACGGGCGGCACCATCATCGCCCCCGGGCGCATCACCGCGCACAGCGCGCCCGCGCGCGGGCACCTGGAGTGCAAGGGCCTGATCCTGGGCGGCGGCCGCATCCACGCCATCCCCGAGCTGGACGCCCACGTCGAGGGCGTGGAGTTGTCCCACGAGGCCGCGGTGGGCAAGATCGCCCAGGAGGAAATCGAATACCTCCAGGCGCGCGGCCTGGACGAGGACGAGGCCACCTCCACCATCGTGCGCGGCTTCCTGAACGTGGAGATGGAGGGCCTGCCCGCCGAGCTGCAAAAGGCCATCGACGAGCAGATCGACCAGCTGGACGCCAGCGACGCCATGTAGCGGACAAACGGCCGCCGCGTAGCGCTGGGCCGAACATTCGACGCCAATGGGCCCGGGAGTAAGCCTCCCGGGCCTTCTTTTGTTTTGGGCATAGGCGAAATCAGCCCATGCTTGTGAATGAAGGAATTTGGCCGAGGGTGTTGACCAACCTCCCGGAAAGTGTAGCCTATTGGGTTGAGGAGGAGGTAATGGAACACGAGTGGCATTTCACGCAGTACATGCTGGGGTTCTGCGTCCTGGTGCTGGCCATGCGCGCGGGGGGCTGGCTGGCGTCCAGGTCGAGAGCCTTCATCAGGGGCCTGTGGACCTCGGGGGACAGGGAGTTTTATTGCTTTTTCCCCACCCGGACCTTTGGCGGGACGCAGCGCCCCGGCCAGGGCGAAGGCGCGGCGCGGCGCGCCCCGCGGGGCGGCGAATCCCGGTGAGGGCGGGGCGCGGCCAGGGGGCGGAGAAAGAGGATGAGCGAAAATCGCCTCATCTTGTGAAGCAAAGAATTTGAAAAGGGGTATTGACCAGCGCGCTCGAAGGAGTACTCTTTCGGGCCGAGGAGGACGACATGGAAGCCCAATGGTTTTTCACTGAAGGTTTGTTCGGGTTCTGCGGCCTGGTGCTGGCCATGCGCACCGGCAGGTTCGTGGTTTCCCGGGGGCACGACGTTGTCCGGCGGATCGCCCGCATCGGCAACGGAGATTTCTACTGTTTTTTCCCGACCCGCAGTTTCGCCGGGAAGCGCGCGGCCTGAACCGCGACAGCAGGCGCGCGCAAAAAAGCCCGGGCAGTACCGCTGCCCGGGCTTTTTTGCGCGCCGGGCCGGGCTGTCCAGTCACGTTGCGCGCCGGGCCGGGCTGTCCAGTCACGTTGCGCGCCGGGCCGGGCTGTCCAGTCACGTTGCGCGCCGGGCCGGG
>NZ_JBTVWW010000188.1:0-241 GCF_054819825.1 Desulfocurvus sp. DL1XJH-121 | reverse complement strand
CACCGCGAAGGATGTTGCAGGTCACCGGGCCACGCACGACGACTGCGGTGAGTTCCGCGTCGGTGCCCGTGACGGTGGCCTGCCGTGACCACGGGGTTCCGGTCGCCGCGACGATCTCGTAGTCGTTGCCCTTGCGGAACCGCAGTGCGACGACGTCGCCGTTGCCGGTGATCTGGTAGGTCACGGCCCCTGCCGCCTGCGCGGGTGTTGTCGTGGTGGTGGTTTCCTCGGTGGTGGTTTC
>NZ_JBTVWW010000187.1:0-241 GCF_054819825.1 Desulfocurvus sp. DL1XJH-121 | reverse complement strand
CCCCCCCCCCCCCCGTTTTGAAGGGGAGGGGGACCACTGAGAGCTACGCGGGAGCTTACCCTTTCTCCCGCCACGACGCTCTTCAGATCTGAAGCGCTCCATGTCCTCGAAGGGTACCTCCACGGTCTCCCGCCTGGGGGCAGGTGGCGAAAGATCGTAAGAGCACCCGTCTTAACTCCAACCACACTGGTGCCTACCAGGTTCGTCCGTTCGTTTCAAGAGGTAGATGGGGGGGGAGGGG
>NZ_JBTVWW010000186.1:0-242 GCF_054819825.1 Desulfocurvus sp. DL1XJH-121 | reverse complement strand
CCCGGCGCTTCTGATCCTTATTCAGCCCGGCCGCAAAAACCGTACCGCTCATCATTAGGGTGAAAAACATGGTGAAAATAAGAGATGAAACCGCCGTCTTCTTCCAAAAACCTGCTTTTTTCTTCAAACTGATTTTCATTGCCATACCCCTTTCATATGTAAGTTACGCACTCAGTATACATGAGGGGGTGATTTTTTTGTTGAAAACACACGAATTTGTCAATATTTTGAATCCTAAGCCC
>NZ_JBTVWW010000185.1:0-242 GCF_054819825.1 Desulfocurvus sp. DL1XJH-121 | reverse complement strand
AACCCGATCCAGCAGAACAGCCCTTTCGAGAAACGGTTCCCTTCACTCAGCTTCAAAAGGGCATCAACAGCCTGCCGGCTCAGCAGGCGGAAATCTCCGACCCCGTCACGCAGGTCCACTTCGACGGCTTTGTTGATAAATTTATAATACAGGGAAGAAAGCACGGAACGCACGGGGCTGTCCCCTTTTCGGTTGCGCTGCGCGATGACTTGGTCATACCCTTCTTCATAGCCTTGAATGAA
>NZ_JBTVWW010000184.1:0-242 GCF_054819825.1 Desulfocurvus sp. DL1XJH-121 | reverse complement strand
CGATCATATTGGCGTCCGCCAGTTGACGATTGGCGCGCAGCGCAATGTCGACCCGGTGTTCTATCATGTCGACGATGCGATCGTCCGCCAGCACCCGCAGCGTCAGCTTGGGGTGCGCCTGCAACAGCGGCGCCAGCGCCTCCGCCAACGAGCGGCCGCCGATGCCGACCGGGGTGGCGATGCGCAGCTCGCCCACCAGCGTGTCCCGCAGTTCCGCCAGCCGCTGCTCCGCCTGCTGCGCC
>NZ_JBTVWW010000183.1:0-242 GCF_054819825.1 Desulfocurvus sp. DL1XJH-121 | reverse complement strand
ACCTGATTGCCGAATTAGAGGACCTGCTCGGCATCGAGGGTGTCGCCATGAATTGGCCGATTGGTTCCGGGCAGACCCTGCAGGGCCTGTATGACATCGTCAATAACCGGGTTGAATTGTACCACAAGGATGGCGCAGACCGGTTCTTGCCGCTTGGTAAAGACGGCAGCTTGGCGGCCAGCGAGCCCCTCAGTCAGGATGGTCTATTTCAGGATACACTTGGTGAGATTGAGCTAATCAAG
>NZ_JBTVWW010000182.1:0-242 GCF_054819825.1 Desulfocurvus sp. DL1XJH-121 | reverse complement strand
CGGGGTGGTGCAAAAATCGTGCAGCAGTCCTCAAAGGGCTGGATTGACAAGTCAAACGTGCCAATCTTTTCGGCCAGGGCAATAATCTCGGTCTTGTCCATTGTGGCTACCGGCCGGATAACCGGCGTGGTCGTAACATCGTTGATTGCCGCCATCGATTCGAGCGTCTGCGAGGCCACCTGGCCGACCGACTCCCCGTTAAAAATGGCCAGTCCCCTGCGCTTGGCCCTAATTTGGTCAGC
>NZ_JBTVWW010000181.1:0-243 GCF_054819825.1 Desulfocurvus sp. DL1XJH-121 | reverse complement strand
GCGGCACGCGGCCTTCGCGGTACCACTCCATACGAGCGATTTCAGCGCCGCCGAGGCGACCCGAAACGTTGATCCGGATGCCCTTGGCGCCGAGGCGCACGGCCGACTGGATCGAGCGCTTCATGGCGCGACGGAAAGCGATACGGCGCTCGAGTTGCTGAGCGATCGACTCGGCGACCAGCTGAGCGTCGGTTTCCGGCTTGCGGATCTCGACGATGTTCAGGTGGACTTCGCCCTCGGTCA
>NZ_JBTVWW010000180.1:0-243 GCF_054819825.1 Desulfocurvus sp. DL1XJH-121 | reverse complement strand
GGCATGGGCGGGGCAATCCTCTGGAACGGTTTCAGGTCGTATAGAGCGTGACCAGGAAGATTGTGAAGCGATAGCCGAGGACAAGGCTGGCCACGACGATAGCGAGAAAGATCGACGCCGCGACGCGCGGCGCCGGGCGGAGATTATAGACCGTGCCCAGCATAAGATAGAGATAGATGGCGCAGGCGCCGAGATTGAACAGCGACAATGCGGTATCGATCACCGGCGTTTCGAGCCCGCGCC
>NZ_JBTVWW010000179.1:0-243 GCF_054819825.1 Desulfocurvus sp. DL1XJH-121 | reverse complement strand
ACGAGGACGACACCGTCACCCTCTACCCCAACGACAGTTTCCAGCTGCCGCCGCACAGCCAGTTCCGTTACGGCAACCTCACCGACAAACCGACAAGGGTGCTGTGGATCTTCACGTGAATTTCGACCGGTACCTGCTGGGCTCGCCCATGCGACGTTGGAAGTCGGCTCGGACTGCTCATTTAGCGGCCTAAACTCCGCATCCGAGCCGACTCCCGCCTTGCCTGGCCTTCGCTCGCGACGG
>NZ_JBTVWW010000018.1:0-74952 GCF_054819825.1 Desulfocurvus sp. DL1XJH-121 | reverse complement strand
ACGGGCAAGGGCGGCACCATCGCCCCGTTCATCGCCTACCGCGCCAAGCAGGTTGGAAAGGCCCCCGCCGCGATCCTCTGCGAGACGGCCGATCCGATATTAACGGAATGCGCCTTGGTCATCGACATCCCGATCCTGGACGGATTCGACCGGAACCCAGTGCAGGCCATCAAGAACGGGCAGCGGGTCGCCATCGACGGCGGGGAGGTGCGCGTGGATTGAGCCGGGCCCCGGTGGGACGGGATATGCCGGCCCCGGGGCGTCGACGCCCCGGACAGGAAGATACTGGGAAAACAGCAAGCATCTAATTTCGTCCGCGTCCGGCAGGGTGCCGAACCTGGCCGAAATCAATCAGGAGGTAGCACGAATGAGTAAAATGAAAGTGACGTTGTATGCCATGCTTCTGGCGTTTGCCTGCTCACTGCTGCAAATCGTTCCGGCCTCGACCGCCTCTGCCGAGGAGTCCTGGACCTGGACCGGGCAGGCCTTCTGCGCCCGGGCCAACCGCCTCTACGAGAACGGCGAGGACTTCGCCTACATGGTGGAGAAGTACACCGACGGCCGGGTCAAAATAAACTACCACTCCGCCGGCGAACTCGTGCCCGCCATGGGGGTCTACGACGCCGCGGGCCAGGGCATCATCGACTTCGGCCATGCCTGCCCCTGCCTGGGCAAATCCAAGGCCTACAGCATCCAGTGGTTCTGCGACGCCCCCGGCGCCCAGAGCCCCATCGAACAGATCATCTGGTACTACAATGCCGGCGGCAAGGAACTCATGGAGGAGCTGTTCCACAAGTACTACAACGTCCATCCCCTGCCCATGGTGGCCATCACCACGGAAATCTGGCTCTACTCCAACAAGAAGATCAACTCCGTCAAGGACCTCCTGGGTCTGAAGATGCGCGCCGCCGGCGTGCGCGGCGAAGTGCTGACCAAGATGGGCGCTTCCGTGGTGGTCCTGCCCGGCTCCGAGATGGTTCCCGCCATGGAGCGCGGCGTGATCGACGCCATGGAATACTCCAGCATCAACTGCACGTATCCCCTCGGTTTCTGCGACGTCACCAAGTACCTGTACATGCATCCCACCAAGTCCACCTCGCCCATCAACCTGTGGGCCGTGAACCTCGACAAGTGGAACGCCCTGCCCAAGGACGTGCAGAAGGCCATTGAGCGCGCCAGCCGCGACGCCTACCTGCGTTCCCTGACCTGGGGCCTCGAGCAGGACTTCCTGACCTTGAAGAAGGCCGTTGAGGAGAAGGGCAACGAGATCCTCATCCTGCCCGACGACGTGACCCGCGCCGTGGATGAAGCCTCGGCGGACTACTACTACGAGAAGGCCAAGACGGACAAGGATCTGGCCCGAGTGCTGGAGTCCTGGGCCGCGTTCAAGAAGGAGTACGGCTCCTATGCCAAGTGGCTGGACTACTTAAACATGACCGGCGACCACCTCGGTCTGGTCAAGGGCGATTCCTAAGTCGCACAACATATGCCCGAAGGGTGGGGTCCGCCGTCCGGACCCCGCCCCCAGGGCCCAAGGGGTTGGAGCATGAAGATTCTGCACTGGATTGACGCCATGGGAGAGTGGAGCGGCCTGCTGTCCCGGTGGCTGGGGCTGGCGCTGAGCGTGGTGGTCATTTTCGAGGTCATGTCGCGATACCTCTTCAACAAGCCGACGATCTGGGCCTTCGACACCGCCATGATGTTGACCTCGATGCTGTTCCTGCTGGGCTCTGCCTACGTGCTCAAGCACGACGCCCAGATCAAGGTCGACGTTCTTTACAACCTGATGCCCAAAAGCGGCCGGATCGCCGTGGACATCATCTTCTACCTGTTCTTCTTCTTTCCCTTCACCCTTTCCATGGTCTGGTTCGGCGCCAAGGCCGCCCATTGGTCCTGGGTGGCGCACGAGATCAGCAACTCCAGCCAGTGGGGCGAGCCCATCTTCTGGTGGAAGGGGATGGTCCCGTTGGCGTTCCTGCTGTTGACGATTCAGGGAATCGCCGAATTCATTCGCATCCTGGGCTCCATGAAGCAGTCCGGCGGACAGGAGTCGTAGCCATGAGTCCCGAAATTCTTTCCTTCATCATGCTCGGCCTCATCGTCATCGCCATCGTGGCCGGCATTCCCGTGGCCTTCGCCCTGGCGTCCATTCCGCTGGCGTTCGGATACTTCTACATCGGCCACGGCGTCTTCCCCATGTTCTCGCTGCAAAGCTTCGGCATGATGTCCTCCTACTCCTTCGTGGCCGCCCCGCTGTTCATCTTCATGGGCGCGCTCATGGAGCGGTCGGGCATAGCGGACACGCTCTACGAGGCGTTCTACCACCTGCTGGGCGGCGTGAAGGGCGGGCTGGCCCTGGCCACCGTGGCCATGGCCACGATCTTCGGCGCGTGCACGGGCATCGTGGGCGCGGGCGTCATCACCATCGGCCTGCTCGCGCTGCCCTCGATGCTCGCCAGGGGCTACGACAAGGGCCTGGCCACGGGCAGCATCATGGTCGGCGGCGGCCTGGGCGTGACCATACCCCCCAGCATCATGCTCATCCTGTACGGCTGCGCCGCGGGCGTCTCCATCTCCAAGCTGTTCATGGCGGCCATCGTCCCCGGCCTGATGCTGGGCGGGCTGTACCTGGCCTACATCTACATCCGGGCCCGGATGCATCCCGAGCTGGCCCCGTCCGTGGACGACAAGGAGAGGATTCGCGGCGTGGCCCTGGCCAAGCTGACCGTCAGCTCGCTGGTGCCGCCCATCTTCCTCATCCTGGCGGTGCTCGGCTCGGTCTTCTTCGGCATCGTCTCGCCCTCCGAGGCCGGGGCCATGGGCGTGCTGGGCGCCATCGTGCTCATCGCCGTGCGCGGCCGGTTCAGCGTCAAGGTCATCATCGAGGCCCTGACGGGCACCATGAAGATCACCTCGGCCATCCTGCTTATCTGTTTGGCGGGCAAGCTCTTCACCGGCGTGTTCATCTTCATGAAGGGCGACGCGGCCCTGCGGTCGGTCATGACGTACATGGATCTCGGCCCCACGGGGACCCTGCTTCTGATGCTGTTCATCGTGCTCCTGCTGGGCATGGTCATGGACTGGATCGCCCTGATCTTCATCCTGGCGCCGATCTTCGCCCCCATCCTGAACACCATCGGCGTGGAGCAGCTGTACTTCGGGATCCTGTTCTGCGTGACCCTGCAGATATCCAACATGACGCCGCCCTTCGCCTACTCGGTGTTCTACCTGAAGACCATCACGCCCCCGGAGGTGACCATCGGAGACATGTACAGGGGCTGCATCCCCTTCGCCCTGGTCTCCGCCCTGTGTCCCATTCTGCTCATCGTGTTCCCGGCCATCGTGTCCTGGCTCCCGAGCCTCATGGAATAAGTCGTTGAACAGGAGGTTGCTTCGTATGGAACACCGCATCGATCCCCATTCGCCTCCGAACGTGTGAATAGGCCTCCTGTTCTTCCACGCTCCGCCTGCGCGGGCGGCGACAGTCCGCGCAGGCGGGGTTCACCACCCGAAGTTGTTGAAAATGGTAACGGCTTCGCGGCCTGACTGTCCGCCAGGATACTGAAATTCCATCAGATATCAGACGCAGGGAGCCGGGTGCCCGGACCGCGAGGTCCGGGGGGCTTGGGACCGGTGCGCCCTGCGCCCGGCTAGCACAACACGAATTTCGGCCCCGCGGGGCCCTGAACCGGACGGAACAAGAGGTCGGCTGTCAGTGCAATGTCGCCATCGAGCCTGTTCGAGAAACATGACGAAAGGAGTGGCACCATGCGTTTGAAACTGGTTTCCTCATTGATCGCGGCGATGATTCTGTTGGGTTCCCTGACCACCGTGGCCATGGCCCACGGCGACGGCGCGGACTACAGCCCCCAGGGCAGCGGCAACGTGGTCGTGCTCGTCAAGAGCGGCAATGCCGAGGACATCTTCTTCGGCCTGCTGTTCGCGGACAGGGCGATCAAGAACGAGTGGATGGACAACGTCAAGGTCGTGCTCTGGGGCCCGGCCCAGAAGACCCTGGCCGAGCTGCCCGCGGACAGCGACCAGGTCAAGCTGATCAAGAGCATCATCTCCCGGGGCGGCAAGGCCAGCAGGATCTGGGCGTGCAAGGCCTGTGCGGACCGCTACGGCGTCGCGGACAAGATGGAAAAGATGGGTTGCGAGGTCTTCCACGTGGGCAACGCCACCTCGTACCTGATGAAGCTGGGCTACCGCATGATGACTTGGTAGGAATGACCGTTTGATTCACAGACATTGCTTGGAATAGCCCGGTTCGCTCGAACCTCCTCTTGTGGGCCCCGGTCCGGCATGTGCGCCGGGCCGGGGCCTCGACACTGCCGGACGGTTCCTCTCTAGAACTGGTCGTTCATTGCCTCCAGACAGCGCAGCAGCGCCTCGCGGTCCTCGGGGGGGCAGGGGGCGGAGATTTCCTCGGTGAGCTGGCGGTGCAGGCGGTCGTGTTCCTCAAACAGGGTTTCTCCGGGGCCGGTGAGTTCCACGATGATGGAGCGGCGGTCGGTCTCGTGGGGCCTGCGCAGGACCAGGCCGCGGTCCTCCAGGCGGTCGATGAGCACGGTGAGCGTTCCCGTGGTCACGCCCATGTGCCCGGCCAGCTCCTTCATGCGCATGGCCCGGCGGATGCCCAGGATCTCCAGGGTGTGCATCTGGGGCAGGGTCAGCCCCTTTTCCCGCACCACGTCGTGCTCCCAGGACGAGAGCTTCTCGTAGAACTCGATGATGGCGTGGTTCAGTCTGTCCAGCGTGTCCGCTTGGTCCGTCATTCTCAAACTCCCGGGGCCGAGGCCATGTAGCTGTAGATGCCGAAGCCGATGGTCAGCACGCCCGCCGTGCGCATGACCAGGGGCTCCACCCAGTCCTTTTGCAGGGCCCGCGCGGCCCCGGCCGCCTTGAAGATGGCGTATATCACGGCCGAGAGCACCAGGCCCGTGCCCAGGGCGTAGCTGGCGAACACGGCCGTGCCCTTGAGCAGGCTGCCGGAATCCAGGGCGTAGGTGTACATGATGGCCACGGTGGGGCAGGGCACGATCATGTTCACGAAGCCGATGGAAAACAGGCCCCAGCGGGTGGCCGCGTGGGCGGTTTCGTGGTGGCCGTGGTCATGATCGTGGCAGTGGGCGTGCCCCAGGGCGCAGCCGTGGTCATGATCGTGATCATGGTCGTGGCGGTGCAGGAGCCCGGGTCTGATGACCAGGATCAAGCCCAGGACCACCAGGATGGCCGTGGTGGCCAGGTCCACGAAGCGGGCGAAGGACGCGGGGATGGCCAGGGAGACGGAGCCGAGCGTCAGGCCGATGAGCAGGCAGCCCGCGGTGGTCCCGGCGATGAAGGCCGTGGTCAGGGAGAAGACGCGCCTGCCGCTTCGCTCGCCGTACATGAAGGGCGCCAGGATGAGCCAGGAATGGCCGCAGGGGTTGATGCCGTGGATCAGGCCGAGGAAGAGGCTGCTTTGCAGGGCCATGAGGAAGAGCGTGTCCATGGGGTGTCGTTCCTGAAAAAAGTTTGACAAACAAAATATACGTAAGTCAAGATATCTGAAACATGGATAGTTTGAAAGTCAAGGCTTTTTGTCCGCCCGGCCTGGACACGGGACGCGCGGGGTGGGAAAAGAAGGCGGATTGCCCGAAACCATGGGGCGGGCAGGAGCTTCACGGAGAGCCACGAATGGATACGCCGCACGCGGCATTTGCCGAGTATCTCAGTAGGAATCGTTTGAACATGACGGCCCAGCGCAGGACCATCCTGGATGTGTTCCTGGAGTCCGGGCGGCATCTCACCGTGGACGAACTCTACGAGGCCGTCAGCGAAAAGGACCCCGCCATCGGCCGGGCCACGGTCTTCAGGGCGCTGAAGGTCCTGGCGGCATGCGGGCTGGCGCGGGTGGTGCGCTTCGACGACGGGCTGGTGCGCTACGAGAACGCCTGGGGCCGCGAGCATCACGACCACATGGTCTGCGACGTGTGCGGCAGGAGTTTCGAGATCGAGGACCCGGGCATCCGCGAGGCCCTGGCCCGGGTCGCCGAAGCCAGCGGGTTCAAGCTTACCGGGCATACCGCCTTTCTGCATGGCCTGTGCCCGGACTGCCGCGCCGCCGGGGAGTGATTCCCCCCGTCAGGACCGCCCGCCGCCCTTCTTGCGGCATTCCTCGCATAATCCGTACAGGAACAGCCTGCGCCCCGTGAGCACGAAATCGTGCCGCGCGGCCAGTTCGTCCTGCAGGTGCTGGATTTCCGGCTCGCGCACGCCCAGGCGCCTGCCGCAGCGGGTGCAGATGATGTGGTCGTGGTGGTGGTCGTCGGGCCTGGGGGCGTAGCGCATCAGCCCGTCGTCGAAGCGCAGCTCCCTGGCCAGGCCCGAGCGGGCCAGGAGCTTGACGTTGCGGTAGACCGTGGCGATGCCGATGGACGGACAGATCCCGCGGACCTTGATGAACAGTTCCTCGGGGGTCAGATGGCCGCCGGCGTCCAGGAAGACCTCCAGGATCAGCTTGCGCTGGGGTGTCAGGCGCAGGTTGTTCCTGATCAGCCAGTCCATGAAGGAGTCCAGGGGCGGATCGCGGCGGCGAGCCGAGGTCTCGGAGTCGTGCATGGCGGTGCCCCTTGGGGCCGGGCCCCGCGCCTGGCGCGGGACCCGGGTTGGCAAGGAAGGGATGATGGGAAATGTCGCGGCTACATGTCCACGGCCTTGACCCAGATCACGGCGTCCTGGGACAGCTCCTTGCCCTTGTATTCCTTGTCCGGGCCCACACCCAGGGCGCAGAAGCCCCAGAACCCGGCCTTGGGAATGCCGAAGGCGAACTGGCCGTTGGCGTCGGCCTTGATGCCCATGGTCACGAAGCTGTCCTGGGGCGCCTCGGCGGAGGCCTTCCCCGCGAACATTTTCTTGTCCTGCAGGGGCTCGTGGTTCAGGTATTCGACCTCGATGTCCGCGCCGGGCACGGGCTTGCCGGCCGAGAGCACCACGCCGCGGAACACGTTGCCGGCCCACAGGGCGTAGGGCTTGTCCAGGGGCACGATCTCGGCCTTCAGGCCCAAGGGCTGGCACCACAGGGTGGGCACTCCGGCCACGTTGACGACGGTCTTGGTGATCTGCTGGATGTAGATTTCCTCCTCGGCCTCGAAGTAGGGCTCGGGCACCAGCACGAAGGCGTAGTCGCCGATGCTGCGGACCTTGGCGTCGGCCTCGTAGGCCTTGCCCGAGTTGGTCAGGCTCTTCCAGGTGATGGGTTTGAGCTCGCCCATGAGGTCGGTCTTGGTGATGGGCGCGTCCTCGGATTTCTGGGATTTGACGTAGAATTCCAGGGGGGCGCCCATGTCCATGGTGTGCCCGGCCTCGAAGGGATGGGTGAAGACGATGCTGAAATGCAGCCTCTTGCCTTTTTCCAGGGCGATGTCCGGGGTGTAGACCATCTGGAAGTGGGCCAGTGCGCTGGTGGCGAAGCACAGGACCAGCGCGGCCGTGAGCATGGTGCGTTTCATCGGTTTTTTCCTCTTCTTGAATTTGAAAGTCTTTTTCAATGAAGGGCCCGCAGAATGGCCCGCGCGCGGGCCAAGGGAACTATTCCACGATGTCCGAACCGGAAATTCTGATCTGGTGGCCTTCGCCCGCGTCGAACATCACGGTGTAGTCGCCGCCGGGCTTTTTGAAGTTGAATTCGCTGTTCTCGTTCATCTTGCCGTCCAGAATGGACTTGCCCGAGGCGTCCAGCACGTGGATGCCCACGCCCGCGGCCGAGGAGCCGTCGGAGAAGCCGCCCTCGCAGGTCACGGTGCCGTCGCCCTCGTCGAAGCAACTGCAGATGGGGGTGTGGGCGAAGGCCGCGGCGGCCAGGACGAGGCTCAGGGCGCAGGCCGTGGCCAGGGTGGTCAGATGTCGCATGGAATCAATCCTCCTGTGTTTGGTTTTTGGGGTTCCACAAGGCGGCGGCCACGGTGGCGCAAAGGGCTAGGCCGTAGAACGCGCCCATGGCTTCCAGGCCGGTGAGGCCCAGCAGGCTGCCGCCGCTGAAGACGAGTGTCGAGAAGGCCAGGCCCAGGACCATGGGATAGGCCATGGCGAAGAGCATCCATTTGGTCTCGCCGGACTGGATCTTGACCATGATGGTGGCCGCTATGCACGGTGGGTACAGGGCCATGAAGAGCATCAGGGCCAGGGCGTGCAGGGCGGTGAAACCCGTTTCCTGGGCCTTCATGCGCCCTTCCAGGGCCTCGCCGTTTTCGGCCCCCTGTTCGTACAGGGCGCCCAGGGTGGCCACGGTGCTCTCCTTGGCCGCGAAGGCCGAGAGCAGGGACACGTTGACCCGCCAGTTGAAGCCCGCGTACTTGGTCACGGGCTCCAGGAACCTGCCCAGGCGGCCCAGGAAGCTGTGGTCCAGGCGTTCGCGCTTCATGTCGCGTCGGATGGCCTTGCGTTCGTTGATGAACTTTTTCAGTTCCTTGCGCATTGTCTTGGCGTCCTTGCCGCCTTTGCCCTTGATCATGGCGAAGAATTCCGGGGACCTGGATTGGAATTCCTGGTTCAGGGCCGCGGACTGCTCGTTGCTGGAGGCGCCCATGCGCGCGTCCTTGTAGTCCTCCTCGAAGCGCAGCAGCTCCAGCCAGCCGTCCCCGGCCAGGGCGGCCTCGAATTCGGTGCCCTTGGCCCTGGCCTGGAATGCGGCCACGGCCTCGTCCCCGCGCCGCTGCAGTTCGGCCATGCGTTCGGCGGGCACGCCCGGAAACTGCAGGAGCATGAAGATGATCACGGCCACGGCGGCAACGATGGTCACGATCTTTTTCAGGAACAGCCAGATGCGCTCGACGGCCCGGCGCAGCACCCCGTGGATGGTGGGCATGTGGTAGGGCGGCATCTCCAGGATGAAGGGCGCGCTGGGCCGGTTCTTGAGCACCGTCGCCGAGAGCACCTTGGCCACGGGCAGAGCGATGAGAATGGTCACCGTGGCGATGAAGAACATGGCCGGGCCCCGGCTGTCCGCGAAGTACGCGCCCACCAGCAGCACGTAGAGCGGGGCCTTGGCCAGGCAGTTCATGAGCGGCACGATGAGGATGGTGGCCAGGCGCGCCCGCTCGTCGGGGATCGCCCGGCAGGCCATGACCCCGGGGATGGCGCAGCCGCCCACGTAGACCCCGCCCAGGATCAGCGGCAGGGTGGATTGCCCGTGCAGGCCGAAGCGCCGGAACAGCCGGTCCAGGAGAAAGGCGATGCGCGGCATGTAGCCGCTGTCCTCAATGACGGCGATGAGGCTGAAGAGGATGAAGAAGATGGGGATGTAGTTGAGCAGCGCGTTGACGCTGTCCACGAACCACAGGCCCAGGGCGCGCGGCAGCGGGTCCTCCAGATATCCCGGCGCGGGCAGGATCGCCGCCGCCAGGTCGCGCAGCTTGGCCAGGTAGGGCCAGGTCAGGTTGGTCAGGGCGTAGCCCTGGACGATGGACAGGTGGTACAGGGCGTAGAGCACGGCCACCAGCAGCACCGGCCCGGCGTAGCGGTTGCAGACCAGGGCGTCGATGCGGTCGGACAGGGGGCGGGACCGCTCCCCGGTCCTGGCGACGCAGGCCTTGGTCACCTGGCCTGCCAGCTTGTGGCGGGAGAGCGCGATGAACTGATCCGCGGGCTGGCCCGTGTCCTGTTCGAAGGATCGGCGCATGGCCCCGGCGCGCTCCAGAATTTCCCCGGGCCCATCCACGCGTTCCAGCACGAGTTCCCGGGCCTGGGCGTCGTCCTCCAGGAGCTTCACGGCCAGCCAGCGCGCGGGCGCGCCCAGGCGAGGGCAGTCGGCCAGCCTGCATTCCAGGTCCGCAAGGTGCGGCTCCAGGGGGCCGTAGTCCAGGCGCAGAGGCGCCCCGGGCTTCTGCGCGGCCAGGGTCTTCACGGCCTGCTTGAGCTCCTTGCCGCCCCGGCCGTGCTTGGCCACGGTGGGCACCACGGGCACGCCCAGAGAGCGCGCCAGCTCGTCCGTGTCGATGGCCGCGCCGCGCCGTTCGGCCACGTCCATCATGTTCAGGGCCAGGACCACGGGCGCGCCCATTTCCAGAAGCTGGAAGGTCAGGTGCAGGTGGCGCTGCAGGTTGGAGGCGTCCACCACGTTGATGGTCACGGCCGGGCGGCTCTGGAGCAGGAAGTCCCGGGCCACCCGCTCCTCCGGGGAGTAGGAGGTCAGGCTGTAGGTGCCGGGCAGGTCCACCAGTTCGGCGCGCGAGCCGTTGAGGGAAAAGGAGCCGGTCTTCTTCTCCACGGTCACGCCCGGGTAGTTGGCAACGTGCTGGCGCGCGCCCGTGAGCATGTTGAAGACCGTGGATTTGCCGCTGTTGGGCTGCCCGGCCAGGGCGCTGAGGACGATGCGCGCGGTCATGCCGGGGCCACCTCCACGTGTTTGGCCTCGTCGTGGCGGATGCTCACGTGGCACCCGTCCATCTCGATGTCCACGGGGTCCACCAGGGGGGCGTTGCGCACCACGGTGAGGCGCGTGCCCGGGAAGAAGCCCATGTTCATGAGCCGCTGGCCGAGCTGGCCTCGGGCCTTGAGGGAGAGGATTTCACATGAAGCTCCGGGCAGGATGTCGTCCAGGGTTGGCATGGTGCGCGTCCTCGATAATAATGAAAATCGTTTTCAGTAAAGGGACCCAAAAAACGCGGGCCGAATGAGGGCGCGGCCCGCGTTGCGAACGAAAAACCTAGGCCACGAGAATTTTTTCCGCGATGCCCCTGCCGATGGTCAGGCGCCCCTCGCCCGTGGAAATGAGCAGGGGGCCCGCGCCGCCGTTGTTCATGATCCGGATTTCCGTGCCGGGCACCAGACCCATGGATTCCAGGCGCGCCCTGACGCGGCCGCCGCCGTTCATGCCGATGACCAGGGCAAGGCTGCCCGCGGGCCGCGCGGACAATGTCTTCCCTTGGTCCGCGCATCCCTGCCGCTGTCGAAATCTGTCAAGAAGCATGGTCGCCTCGCTGAAATATGAAATTGAATGTCGATTTCAGTTCTGAAAAAGAGCTAGCCCAGTTCAGGAACGATGGCAAGGGGAAATTGCGGAAGCGGTGCCTGTCGACGGTGGAAATCGGTTTTATGCAGCACAGGGACGGCGTGCGGCCGGCGGGCGTGGCGGCGAAAGGGCGCTAGGAGGAGGCGTGAAGGGGCGGGCAATCAGGGCGGGCAGCGGCGTCCGCAAGGAGGCTCGCGCAGGTGCCGGATGCAATCCTTGCCCTGGCGGGGAGCAGGCCGCCCGGGCCTCGCTCCCGCCCTTGAACCGGGGGGATGGCCACGTTCAAAGAAAATTGAGACTTTCTTTTGACAATTGCAGTACTCTTGATTCATTGAGTTTTTGACGTTGCCCGGAAGAAAAAAACTGCTTCTCCGGGGCTTTGCGTAAGCGGCCGAAACGGGGGGGCGGGCTTTCCTTTGCCGGGGCCGTGATGTAGTCTTCGCATTCCATAGGGAGGTGCCCGGGGGGCGCTCCCCACGCCGGTACGCCCCGTTCCCGTCAACTCGTTTCAAGCAAGGTTCAGTGAATGTTCAATCCCGACATGCCGCCGACATTGATGCCCGTGAAGGTCAACCCCAACGCCTTGACCGTGCTGGCCAAGCGCTATTTCAGGAAGGACGTGGAAGGCAATCCCCTGGAGGACGCCACGGCCATGTTCTGGCGCGTGGCCTCGGCCATCGCCAGGGAGGAGGCCAAGTACGAGAAGTCCCCGTTCACCGTGGACAAGCTGGCCCGCGAGTTCTTCGACCTGATGACCGAGAACCGCTTCCTGCCCAACTCCCCCACGCTGATGAACGCGGGCACGGACCTGGGCCAGCTGGCCGCCTGCTTCGTGCTGCCCGTGGGCGACTCCATGGAGGAGATCTTCGACAGCGTGAAGAACGCCGCCCTGATCCACAAGTCCGGCGGCGGCACGGGCTTTTCCTTCTCGCGCCTGCGGCCCAAGGACGCCCGCGTGGGCTCCACGGGCGGCGTGGCCTCCGGCCCCCTGTCGTTCTTGCGCATCTTCAACACCGCCACGGAGCAGGTGAAGCAGGGCGGCACCCGGCGCGGGGCCAACATGGGCATCCTGCGCGTGGACCATCCGGACATCATCGAGTTCATCAAGGCCAAGGAACGCGACGGCGAGCTGAACAACTTCAACCTGTCCGTGGCCCTGACCGAGAAGTTCATGCAGGCCGTGGAAAAGGACCAGGAGTATGAGCTGAAGGCCCCGCACACCGGCGAGGTCATCGAGAGGCTCAAGGCCCGCGAGGTCTTCAACCTCCTGGTGCGCAAGGCCTGGGAGTCCGGGGACCCGGGGATCATCTTCCTGGACCGCATCAACCGCGACAATCCCACCCCGCACCTGGGGGAGATCGAGAGCACCAACCCCTGCGGCGAGCAGCCGCTCTTGCCCTATGAGGCCTGCAACCTGGGCTCCCTGAACCTGGCCGTGATGTACAAGCCCGGCGAGGACCAGGACATCGACTGGAAGGAACTCAAGCGCGTGGTGCACCTGGCCGTGCGCTTCCTGGACAACGTCATCGACGCCAGCCAGTACCCCCTGCCCGCCATCGACGAGATGGTGAAGACCAACCGCAAGATCGGCCTGGGCGTCATGGGCTGGGCCGACCTCCTGTACCAGCTGGGCGTGCCCTACGACAGCCAGGAGGCCCTGTCCCTGGGCGAGCAGGTCATGAAGTTCGTGCAGGCCGAGTCCAAGGCCGCCTCCAAGAAGCTGGCCAAGGAGCGCGGGGCCTTCCCGGCCTACAAGAAATCCGTGTACGGCGGGCAGAACCTCGGCCCCTACCGCAACGCCACCACCACGACCATCGCGCCCACGGGCACCCTGTCCATCATCGCGGGCTGCTCCTCGGGCGTGGAGCCCCTGTTCGCCCTGTCCTTCGCCCGCCACGTCATGGACGGCGAGCGCCTGGTGGAGTCCAACCCCTATTTCGAGCAGGCGCTCAGGGACAACGGCTGCCATTCGGCCAAGCTCATGGAGGAGGTGGCCCAGAAGGGCAGCATCAAGAAGCTGGACTACCTGCCCGAGGAGCTCAGGCGCGTGTACGTCACGGCCATGGACATCGGCGCGCAGTGGCACCTCAAGATGCAGGCCGCGTTCCAGCGCCACACGGACAACGCCGTGTCCAAGACCGTGAACCTTCCCAACTCCGCCACCAAGGAAGACATCTTCGACATCTACTGGATGGCCTACGAGCAGGGCTGCAAGGGCGTCACGGTCTACCGCGACGGGTGCAAGTCCACCCAGGTTCTGTGCACGGGCGAGTCCGGCCAGGACCAGGCCGCCAAGGCCGGGGAAGCCGGGGCCAAGGTGGTGCGCGACCGGCCCGACGTGATCTACGGCTTCACCCAGAAGGTGGATACGGGCCTGGGCACCATGTATCTCACGGTCAACGAGATGAACAACAAGCCCTTCGAGGTCTTCGCCACCATCGGCAAGTCCGGGCGCTCCATCACGGCCAAGGCCGAGGCCATCGGCCGCCTGGTGTCCCTGGCCCTGCGCTCCGGGGTCTCGGTGCGCGAGGTGGTGGGCCAGCTCAAGGGCATCGGCGGCGAGCACCCGGTGTTCCGCAAGAAGGGCATGATCATGTCCATCCCCGACGCCATCGCCTGGGTCTTCGAGCAGCGCTACCTGGACAAGGACAAGCCCATGCCCGGTGAGACCAACGACCTGGCCAACCCCCATTGCCCGGACTGCGGCCAGGAGTTGCAGTTCCAGGAAGGTTGTTTTATTTGCCCTGGTTGCGGCTACACCAAGTGCGGTTAGCCGGGCCCCGGCAAGACGCGGGAAATTCAGCGGGCGGCCGCGCCCGTTCAAGGAGTGCGAAAGGGTGGATCCCTCCCTGTCACGAAAACGCTGCATGCCTAGCGGCTCCGGACAAGTGATGCGATGAAGCATTGTTCGGAGCCGTAGGAAGGACATTCATCGCCGGGTGCCGCGGAGCCATGCGCTGACGGATCGTCGCGCAGCGCCCCCGTCCGGAGAGTGATGCACAGGCCGTGGACGATGGTTCGTCCGCGGCCTTTTTCTGTGACCCGGCGGGCGCGCAAGCGCCCCGCCCGCTCGGCGGAGGCTGCGGTACGGCGGCCTCCGCCGTTTTTTGGGAGAGAACAGCCATGGAATTGAATCTGGTTTCCGGGAACGTGCCCAGGACCCTGCTGCGCTTCGCGTTCCCGATCCTGGTCTGCAACGTCCTGCAATCCCTGTACGCCATCGTGGACATGGCCTTCGTTGGGCGGTTCGTGGGCAGCGTGGGCCTGGCCGCCGTGAGCAACGCGGCCATGCTTTGCCTGCTCGTCAACTCGGTCTGCATCGGGCTGGCCACGGGAGGCTCGGTGATCCTGGCCCACCGCACGGGTCGGGGCGACGCCGTGGGCCAGGCCGAATGCGTGGCCTCCCTGTTCGCGTTGTCCGTGGCCGTGTCCGCGGCCGTGTCCGCGTTCACCTGGTACGCGCACGGCCCGGTGTTCGCGCTCATGAACGTGCCCGGGGAAGCCATGGCCCAGGCCTCGGAATACATGCGCGTGGTCAGCCTGGGGACGGTCTTCATCTTCCTGTACAACGCGGTGGGCGCGACCCTGCGCGGCCTCGGGGACTCCTGGAGCGCCATGCGCTTCGTGGCCGTGGCCGCCGCGGCCAACGTGGGCCTGGACGCGGTGCTCGTGGGAAACTGGGGCCTGGGCGTCCAGGGCGCCGGGTACGCCACGGTGGCGGCCCAGGGGATCGCCGTGGCGGCCGGAATCCTGCCCCTGCGCCGCCGGGTGCGCGGCTTCGGGGCCGGGCCGGGGCGGTTCCGGCCGCGTCGGGACTCCCTGCGCGCCGTCCTGGGCGTGGGCCTGCCCTGCACGGTGCAGATCGCGGCGGTGGGCGTGTCCTACCTGCTGGTGACGGCCATGCTCAACGGCTACGGGGTCGCGGCGGCCGCCGCCGCGGGCATCGGCCTGAAGATCAACACCCTGGCGGCCATGCCCTGCTGGGCCGTAGGCCAGGCCGTGACCGTCATGGCCGGCCAGAACATGGGGCGCGGCGACCTGGCCCGGGTCCGGCGGACCGCCCGGGCCGGACTGCTGGCCAACGTGGCGGTCACCTGCCTCGTCGTGGCCGTGGTCCAGGCCCTGGTCGTGGACGTCATGCTCCTGTTCGACGGCAACCCGCAGGTCGTGGCCCACGGGGTCACGTACCTGCGCATCTGCTGCTCCGCGAACTGTGTGTGCTACGCTGTGATGTACACCCTGAACTCCTTCGCCACGGGCGTGGGCGATGCGGTCTTCGCCATGGCCAACGCCCTGCTGCATTCCGTGGCCCTGCGCCTCGGCCTCTGCGCCGGGCTCGGCTGGGCCCTGGGATACGGCTTCACGGGCATCTGCGTGGGCGAGTCCGTGTCCCCGGTCCTCTCCGCCCTGGTCGCGGCGGTCTACTACCGCAGGGCGCGATGGGCGGGGCGCGCCGCCGCGCGATGACGATTCGGGCCGTGGATGCTCGGAAAACCCTTGCATTCCCCCCGGCTCTGTGACAAACAAATCGCCCACCCAGTGCCGAAGTGGTGGAACCTGGTAGACACGCTATCTTGAGGGGGTAGTGGGAGAAATCCCGTGGGGGTTCGAGTCCCCCCTTCGGCACCATCAGCAAGCAGAGGGCCGCGCCAAAGGCGCGGCCCTTTTGTTTTAGCCTGTGCGCGGGGCTAGTCCTCGCACTCCTCCTTGAGTTCGCGGATCAGCTTCTCCATCTCCGCCATCTGCCCGGAGAGGTCCTGCAGGGCGGCGGTGGTTTCGGCCACGCCATGGGAGGTCTCGGCGGCGATGCGGTTGATGTCCTCCACGGAGCGGTTGATCTCCTCGGAGGTGGCGGACTGCTCCTCGGCGGCCGTGGCGATGCTCTGGATGCGGTCGGCGCTGGTTTCCGAGCCCTGGACGATGTCCCGCAGCACGTCCCCGGCCTCGCCGGTGAGGGCGTTGCTGCGGTCCACGGCCTCGCTGGAGCCGTCCATGGTGCGGATGTTCTCCTTGGTGCGCTCCTGGATGCCCGAGATGGCGTCGCCCACCTCCTTGGTTTCTCGGCCAGCTTGCGCACCTCGTCGGCCACCACGGCGAAGCCGCGGCCCGCGTCGCCCGCACGCGCGGCCTCGATGGCCGCGTTGAGCGCCAGGAGGTTGGTCTGGTCCGCAATGTCCGTGATCACGCCCATGATGGCGCCGATGCTTTCGGCTTGCTGGCCCAACTGCGCCGTGGCCTCCTTCATGTCCTTGGTGTGGTGCGATACGTCCTGGGTGGCGCGGACCACGTTCTCCACGATGCCCGCGCCGTGCCTGGCCTTGTTCATGGCGTCGTCTGCGCTCTGGGCCGCGTCCGAGGCGTTCCTGGCCACTTCCAGCACCGTGGCGTTCATCTCCTCCATGGCCGAGGCCGTGCTCTGCAGGCGGTCGGTCTGGGCGTCGGCCCCGTTGCGGATGACCTCGGCGTGGGACGAGATGGCCTGCACGGCCGAGGCCACGCGCTGGACGATGGCGCCCAGCGCGTCCGCAGCGTGGGCCATGCCCTCGCAGCGGGCCTTTTCGGCCTGGGCCCGGGCCTCGTCGGCCTCGGCCATGGCCCGTTGGGCCTTGTTCGTTTCCTCGTGGGCGATGCGGCTTTGGTCCTCGGCCTCGGCGATCTTGCTCTTCAGGGCCCGGACCATGGTGCGCAGGGCGTCCGTCAGGGCCCCGCATTCGTCGCGCTGCTCCACGTCCAGGGTGCGCTCCATGTCGCCACGGGCCACGGCCTGGGCGAAGTGCATGATCTTGCGGATGGTGGACGCGATGCCCAGGGCCAGGAACACGGCCAGCCCCGCTCCCAGCACCAGGGAGGCGACCCCCAGGATCGTGAGGGTCCGCACGGTGGCGCCCTTGGTCGCCATGGCTCCGGCCACGGCCTGTTCCTTGGCCGGGTCGATGGTCTCTTCCATGACGTCCTGCAGGGTCCCGGCCAAGTCGTCGGCCAGCCGGTCGCTTTCCCGGACCATGGCCGCGCGGCTTTCCTCCAGGGCCTTCAGGGCCTGCATGGAGGCTTCCATGCGGTCGTAGAGCGGAGCGAGCGCCTTGGCCTCACGCAGGATGTCGTCCCGCCCGGCCAGGGTTTCCTGCCATTCCGCGAGCCCGCCCCGGGCTCTTGCTGGGCCTGTTCGAACCGGGCGTAGCGTTCGGCCGAGGGCAGGGCCGAATAGTTGTTCACCGCGCCCACGGTGAGCAGCAGGTTCTGGGTCACGGCCTCGTTCATGACCATGTCGATGTCCGACCAGCGGGAGAATACCTCCAGGCTGTCGCTCATGCGGTTGACGCCCATGTGGCCGAAGGAGATGTTCAGGACCATGAGCGCCAGGACGACGCCCATGACGCCCAACTGTTTCGGCAATATGTTTATGTCCTTGAAGCGCAGCACGGAACCCTCCCCCAGGGCTTGCGTTTTCCGTCCCGGTCCGCCTGGCCGCACTGGGAACGGGAGCATAGGGATACACCCGCATATCGATAGCACGATATGCGGATAAAAGTCAGCAGGGAGAGGGGAAAACGCGGCTATTATCTGTCCGGGCCGGGGACGGCCTGGGGACTGACGGCGTCCAGGCGCGCGATGACCGCGTCGCAGAAGCGCTCCAGCACGTGGGGCACGGGCCGGTCGCGGTGCATGACCTGCATGAAGGTGCGGGTGAAGGCCACGTCGGTCACGGGCACCACGTGGAACACGCCGCGCCTGAGCTCCGAGGCCACCACCAGCGGGGAGAGGCAGGCCAGGGTGCCCTTGTTGCGCAGCACGGACTTGATGGCGTCGTTGTTGCTGAATTCCAGGAAGATGTTGGGGGACAGCCCCATGCGCAACACGTAGGTCAGGAAGGTCTCGCGCGTGCCCGAGCCCTCCTCGCGCACCAGCCAGTTCCCGGACATCAGCTTGGCCAGGGGGTAGGGCCCGGCCTTGGCGAACTCCTGGTCCGAGGTCACCACCACCAGCTGTTCCTCGCGCATGGGCGTGGCCCGGACCTTGAGGCTGCGCACCTCGCCTTCCACGAAGCCCATGTCCAGGGTGCCGCTCTCCACGAGCTGCACGATGTCCACGGTGTTGGCGGACTCGAAGGAAATGCTCACCAGGCCGTGGGCCTTTTTGAAGTCGAAGAGCACCTGGGGCAGCACGTAGTCCGCCAGGGTGGTGGAGGCCCCCAGGCGCAGGTTCCCGGCCATGTCGTCGGAGACCACCAGGCCCAGGCTGTCGTTGAGCTGGCGGTACAGGGGGGCCAGGTACGAGGCCAGGAGGCGGCCCTTCTCGTTGAGGCGGATGCCCCGGCCCACGCGGTCGAACAGGGGGATGCCCAGGTCCGCCTCCAGCTCGCGCAGGGCACTGGAAACCGCGGCCTGGGAGATGTACAGGCGCGAGGCCACCTCGCGCATGTTGGGCGTGCGGGCCAGGGCCAGAAAGATTTCCATATATCGAAGAGTCATTTGAATTGATAATCTCTGGTTGTCAAACTCAAAAGTTCTTTCCGTTTGCGCTGTTGATGCCAGGCGTCTAGATAGTTTCCCTGCGAGGGAAACGTCAACAAAAAGGTGCGGCATGATTTCCAGGTCCACGTATTTCAACGCCGATGCATTGAAGATCCTGAACGGAGTCTTGTTTGTTGCGCTCTTTGCGTCTGCAGCGTCACAAATTTCACATTGGAACGTCTTCACTGCTTTGGAGATCAGCCCCCTTATCGTCGGCGTGGTGCTGGGCATCGGGTACGGCAACACCCTGCGCCAGCATCTGCCGCAGCAGTGGGTGCCGGGAATCCTGTTTTCCTCCCGCAACCTGCTGCGTCTCGCCGTGGTGCTCTACGGGTTCCGGCTCACGGTCCAGGACGTGGCCTCGGTGGGCATGACGGGCATCCTCACGGACGTGGTCATGCTCTCCATCACCTTCGTGGGCGGCACCGTCCTGGGCGTGAAGGTCTTCGGCCTGCCCCGGCGCCTGGCCATGCTCACGGCGGCGGGCAGCTCGGTGTGCGGGGCCGCGGCCGTGCTGGCCACGGAGCCCGTGGTGCGCGCAAAGCCCCACGAGAGCAGCATCGCCGTGGGCACGGTGGTGGTCTTCGGCACCGTGGCCATGTTCGTCTATCCCCTGTTGTTCAAGAGCGGCCTGCTGGGCCTGCCCGAGAGCGGGTACGGCCTGTGGGTGGGCTCCACCATGCACGAGGTGGCCCACGCCGTGGCCGCCGGCAACGCGGTGTCCGCCCAGGCCGGAAACACCGCCGTCATCGTGAAGATGCTGCGCGTGGTGCTCATCGCTCCTCTTTTGGTGGGTGTGGGTTTGTGGCTGTCGCGCTTCCCCGAGGCCGGGGAGGCGGACGAAGCCGCTGAAGGCGGGGCGGCCGGGGCGCGTTCCTTCCCCTGGTTCGCCCTGCTCTTCATCCTCTGCATCGGCATCAATTCCCTGGGCGTGGTGCCCGCCCCGGTGGTCCGGGGCATCAACTCCCTGGACATCTTTCTGCTGACCATGGCCATGTGCGCCCTGGGCATGGAGACGAGCATGGAAAAGGTGCGGGTGGTGGGGCCGAAGCCCTTTCTCCTGGCCGGCGTGCTCGCCGTCTGGCTCATGGTGGGCGGCTACTTTGTGGCGAAAATCATGATGGGCTTAGGCCTCTGAGGCCGCGCAACCGGGTGTGAAGGGCGCCCGGTGGGAGGTTCCTGCCCTCCCGCGTTCCTGTCTGCGGCCCCCCGCTCCGGTTCCGGAGCGGGGGGCCGCGCGCGTTCGCGTCCCGCGTTTGACCGCTCCGCGCGATGGTACGATAGATATGTTAGTTGATATCACAAGGGTGGCCGTGGGGCGGCCCGCAACAAGGAGGAAAGCGTTATGGAACTGAGCGCGCGCAATCTCGTGCCCGGGACGATTAAGGAACTCACCGTGGGCATGGTCAACGCCGAGGTGGTCATCGAGGTGGCCCCGGGCGTGGAAGTGGTCTCGGTCATCACCAAGAATTCCGTGGAGCGCATGGGCCTGGCCGTGGGCGACAAGGTCAAGGCCATGATCAAGGCCTCCAGCGTGATGGTGGCCAAATAGGCGCATCCGCACACGCGGGCGACAAGGGGCGCGGCCTGGGGAACCGGGCCGCGCCCTTTTTCAGCGGTCCTGCTTCTTGCGCGTGGCGATGCCCGCCAGGCCCAGGTGGCGGTACACGCTGGGCACCGAGAGCCCGGACATGCGGCTGACCTCGGCCACGTCGTTGTCGCAGATGTCCATGAGGTGCTGGAAATAGGCCGCGTCGCGCATGGCCTTGTAGTCCGCGTAGGTCAGGATGCCCCCGGCGGCCTTGTCGCGGCGCTGGGCGGCGGGCTTGGGCTTGTCCAGTACCGACACGCGCAGCAGCCCGGGCAGGTGCTTGGGATAGATGGCCGGGTCGCCGCCGGCCTCGATGACCGCCGACTCCATGACGTTGCCCAGCTCGCGCACGTTGCCGGGCCAGGCGTAGCCCGTCAGCGTCTTGGCCAGGGACTTGGTGATGGTCTTGGGCGGCGTGCCGTAGCGTTCGCAGGCCCGGCGCATGAAATGCTCGGCCAGGAGCAGCACGTCGCCGCCGCGTTCCCGCAGGGGCGGCAGGGACACGCTCACCGTGCGCAGGCGGAAGAGCAGGTCGCTGCGGAATGTCCCGGCCTCGGTCATGGCCTCCAGGTCGCGGTTGGTGGCGGCCACCAGGCGGAAGTCGCTGCCCATCTCCCGGCCCCCGCCCACGGGGCGGAAGCGGTGCTCCTGCAGGACGCGCAAGAAGGATTTCTGCAGGGACATGGGCAGTTCGCCCACCTCGTCCAGGAACAGGGTGCCCCCGTCGGCCTCGGCCACCAGGCCCCGGTGGTCCGAGTGGGCGCTGGTGAAGGCCCCCTTCACGTGCCCGTAGAGCACGCTTTCCACGAGATTCTCCGAGAGGTTGGAGCAGTCCACCACGATGAAGGGGCGGCCCCGGCGCAGGCTGTTGGCGTGGATGGCCTGGGCGGCCAGCTCCTTGCCCACGCCGGTCTCGCCCAGGATCAGCACCCCGGCCTCGCTCTCGGCGGCCTTGGCGATGAGCTGCTTGGCCCGCTGCATGGGCGCGGACTCGCCGATGATGCCGCAGTCCATGAGGCTGGGCGCGGGCCTGGCCTGGGCGCCGCGGCCCTTGCGATAGCCCAGGGCGCTGGTCAGGGAGGCCCGGATGCTGGCCGGGGAGGCGGGCTTCTGGATGTAGTCCCAGGCCCCGTGCTCCATGGCCTCCCGGGCCCCGTAGTTGTCGTCGTGCCCCGTGAGCACGATGATCTCCGGGGAGCCGGGCGCGGCGGCCAGCTCGCCGATGGCCTCGCGCCCGTCGCCGTCGGGCAGGCCCAGGTCCAGGTAGATGACGTCCACCCCGGTCTCGGCCAGGGCCCGCCCCCGGGCCAGGCTGTCCGCCGTGAGCGCTTTGTGGCCCATGTCCTCGAAGCAGCGCGAAAGGCTGTTCAGGATGGGGCCGTCGTCGTCGATGATCAGTACTCTGGCCATGGATTGGCTCACTTCCGCCTAGCGGCCCTTTGAAAAATCAAGTTACGCAGGCCGTTCAAAAATAGTGAGATGCAAGTCGCTAGAAAAATTCAAGGCCGACGGGTACTCCCCGTACGCGAGGGTTTGAATTTTTCGCAGCAACGCAGCAGATTGCTGTTTTTCAACGGCCTGCTAGCGGCAGTACCGGAGAACGTTCTCCACCAGGGATTTTGGGCTGGTGGGTTTCATCAGGAACCCGGCCACGCCCGCCTCCTCGGCGCGGGCCTGGAGGCTGGGCTTCACGTGGCCCGTGCAGATGACCACCCGGCAGCCGGGGTCGTGGTCCAGGATGCGCGCGGCCATGTCCATGCCGCTCATGCCGGACATGGACTGGTCCGTGACCACCAGGTCGTAGCGGCCCTTGGCGCGGAAAAATTCCTTCAGCCCCTCCTCGCCGGTGTCCGCCGTGAACACCGTGAAGCCCGCGTCGCGCAGCACCCGCTGCATGGCCTTGAGCGCCCCGGCGTCGTCGTCCACCAGGAGCAGGCGGCCCGTGTTGCGGGGCGGGGCCTCGGCCTCGGTCCGCGCGTTCTTCTGCTCCAGGGGCCGCACGCAGGGCAGGTAGACCGTGAACCGCGTGCCCTGCCCCTCGGCGCTCTGAACGTGGATGCGGCCGCCGCTGCATTCGGCGATGGCGTGGACCACGGCCAGGCCCATGCCCGTGCCGCCGCTCTTCTTCTTGCTGGTGTAGAAGGGCTCGAAGATGCGCTCGATGTTCTCCGGGGCGATGCCGTGGCCCGTGTCGGACACCGAGAGCACCACGTATTCCCCGAGGCCCAGGCCGGGCAGGGGCGTGTCCTTGAGCGACTCCACGCGCTCGTTGCCGATGCCCACCCTGAGGGTCCCGCCGCCGGGCATGGCCTGCACCGCGTTGCGGCAGAGGTTCAGGATCAGCTGCTGGATCTGGGAGGGGTTGGCTGAAATGCAGTCCTGGTCCGCGCGGTAGTCCACCGTGAGGGCCACGCTGTCGGGCAGCGACGCCTGGAGCAGGGCCAGGTTCTCCTGGGCCAGGGGCGTGAGGTTCAGGGGCTCGCGGGTCACGTTCTGCTGGCGGCTGTACTCCAGGACCTGCTCCACCAGGTCGGCGGCCTTGTAGGCCGCGCGCAGGGCCTCCTCCAGGGGTTCGGCCAGGGCGGGGTCCGATATCTTGCCCAGCACGTGGTCCGTATTGAAGATGATGGGCACGAGGTTGTTGTTCAGGTCGTGGGCGATGCCCCCGGCCAGCACGCCGATGGCCCGCATTTTCTGGGCCTGCAGGAGCTCGCGCTCCACGCGCTTGAGCTCCGTGATGTCGAAGCCCAGCTCCATGACCAGGGGCTCGCCGTCGCTGTCCTCGAAGGGATAGTCGTAGATGTGGAAGATGCGGCCGTTGTTGTCCGTGAACTGCCAGTCCACGGGCTTGCCCGTGTCGAAGACCCGGAAGGTGGGGCAGTGGGGGCAGGGAGCGGTGAGGCCGCCGAAGACCTCGTAGCAGCGCCTGCCGGCCGTGTCCCCGTAGAAATTGATGGTCTTCTTGTTGGCGAAGGCCACGCTGTAGTCGCGGCGCTGCATGTAGACGAACACGGGCAGCTCGTCCACGACCTCGAAGAACAGCTTGCGCTCGCGCTCGGCCAGGAGCTGGGCCTTCCTGGCCCGCGTGCGCTCGGCCTTGAGCTTGTGCCTGAGGACCGGCACGGAGTCCTGGTCCCATATCTCCACTATCAGGGGCGTGTCCCCGTTCCCCTGCACCAGCCTATACAGCAGGCAGCGGCGCTTGCCCGCGCCCGTGTCCCCCTCCCAGGTGAAAGTGCGTTCGCCTTCCTCGGCCACCAGGGCTGCTTCCTTTACGGCCTGCTCCGTGAGGGACGGCGGCAGCAGGGGCAGCGGCGTCTTGCCGTTCTCGTCCCGGAGCAGGTCCCGCAGGGCCTGGTTGGCCCAGGACAGCCTGCCGTCCAGGCCCATGGCGGCCAGGGGGGTGGGGCTGTGCTCGGCGAAACGCAGGAAGGTCGAGGTCATGGGCAGGGTCCGTTGGATTGTTTTTACAATTATAGAATATTCACTCTATATTCCAGCCCCAGGAAAAACGCAAGAGCGAGTTTATGAGATAATATACTGTAATTAAAGAATTAAATAATTCATTTTTAAAAAACTAATTCTCATTTTTTAAAATTTGATTCTTACAAATGAGAAAACAGGCTCTTTCGCTGTCGTTTTGTCTTTGGCCTCATGGGTGCCCTAGGTCGGGAAGGCCTGTTCTGATAGGAAAAATGGGAAATCCGGTGTCTGTGGCACGAGTTTTGATACTATAATGGAGTAGATTAACAAAATTGAGCAGAATTTCTTGGAAAACTGTTTACAAAAAAGTAAAACTAAACCAGCAACGAGAGGCTACGCCAGTGTCCAAGTCCAGCGCCTTAGACATCATCAAGAAACAGATCAGGGACAACGACATCCAGTTCATCCGCTTCGAGCAGGCCGACCTGTACGGCGTGTCCCGGAGCAAGACCGTGCCTGTCAGCTGCTTCATGGATTATGTGGAGAACGGGCTGAACTTCTACGGCGGGCTGCTGGGGCTGGACATCCAGTCCATGGTGCCCACGGGCACGGGCTACGCCGAGGAGGTGGCCTTCGAGGACCACTGCACGGTGCCGGACCTCTCCACCTTCACGGTGCTGCCTTGGGTGCCCAACACCGCCAACATCACCGTGGATCCCTACTGGTACGACGGCCGCCCGGCCATGGCCTCTCCGCGCCTGCTCTTGAAGAAGCTCATCGATGAGTTCGACGCCATGGGCTACATCTGCCGCCTGGGCTACGAGTTCGAGTTCTACGTCCTGAACAAGGACACCCGCGAGCCCGTGTACACCGGCCAGCCCATCTTCGTGACGCTGAAGAACAACTTCGACCTGGACTACACCTACGACCTGATGCGCAAGATGGACCAGGCCGGGGTGCGCATCATCACCCAGAACTCCGAGCACGGCCCGGGCCAGCAGGAGATCAATCTCTACTACAAGGACGGCCTGGCCGCGGCCGACACCGCCTTCCTCTACAAGATGGGAGCCAAGGAAATCTCCCTCCAGCACGGCTACATCGCCACCTGGATGACCAAGCCCTTCATCGACTCCAGCGCGTCGGGCGCCCACTTCCACGTCAGCCTCATCGACAAGAAGACCGGCAGGAACGCCTTCAACGATCCCGACGCCGAGTACGGGCTCACGTCCCTGGCGCGCGATTTCCTGGCCGGGCTGCTCAAGCACGCCCGGGCCAACACCGTGTTCACCGCGCCGACCATCAACTGCTACAAGCGCTACCGCGTGAACTCCTTCGCCCCGCACACCGCCACCTGGGGCATGGAGAACCGCACCGTGGGCATCCGCTTGAAGGGCTGCCGCGGCGAGAGCACGCATTTAGAGAACCGCCTGGCCTGCGGCGGGGCCAACCCCTACCTGCAGGCCCTATCCACCCTGGCCGCCGGGCTGGAGGGCATCAAGTCCAAGCCCGCGCTGCCCGCCCCGGTCACGGACATCGCCTATGAGCGCGACGACCTGCCCCGGCTGCCCTTCACCCTGGACGAGGCCGTGGCCGAGTTCGAGAAGGACACGGACCTGCACTCCGTCCTGCACCCCGAGTTCATCAAGCTGGTGACGGCCGTGAAGAAATTCGAGGTGGCCAACGCCCGGGAGCATCTCAAGGACTACGGCACCCCGGAGTTCAACAACCGCGTGGATCCCTGGGAATGGGACTACTACATGGAGCTTCTGTGATCAGGCACCTCCCGTGAGGGGCGCGGAAGGATCGCCGGATTTCTTCCGCGCCCCCGCCCGGGGCCCGACGCAACGCCATATCGAGCAATGGAGACACAGAACATGTCCGCATCCCTTCCGGTCGTCGAACTGACCGGGACGCCCTACGAGATGGGCCTGGCCCACGGCAAGGCCATGAAGGCCCTGATCCGTGAATTCGCCGCCTCGGTGACCGCCGTGCACCAGGAGAACAACTCCCTGCTCAGGGTGGACGCCTCCTCCCTGACGGCCCTGTGCCGCAAGAACCTGGGCTTCATGGAGAAGTTCTCCCCGGACCTGGTGGCCGAGATGTGCGGCATCGCCGACGGGGCCGAGCTGCCCTTCGACGACATCCTGTATCTGAACTGCTTCCTGGAGCTGGAGGACCTGCGCGCGCCCGGGCTGGGCGCCCGCGTGCTGCCCGACAGGCTCTGGGGCTGCACCACCTTCAACGTCACGGGCGGCGCCTCCGCCGACGGCCGGGCCTACATCGGCCAGACCTTCGACATGGAGAAGTACTACGAAAAGTTCCTCTGCCTGCTGCGGGTCAGCCCCGAACACGGCCCCCGTGCCCTGGTGCTGAGCTTCGCGGGCGTGCTGGGCCTGGTGGGCATGAATTCCGCCGGGATCGGCGCGGTGATCAACAAGGTCGTGGCCACGGACGCCCGGCCCGGGGTCATCTACCCCTTCGTGATGCGCAAGGCCCTGGCCGCCGAGCGCGTGGGCGACGCCCTGGGGGCCATGATCTTCAGCCCCCGGGCCACGGGCATCAACTACCAGCTGGCGGGCGACGGGGTGGCCTTCTGCGCCGAGACCTCGGCCGCGCGCTACGAACTGTTGCCCATCGACGGGGCCATCGCCCACACCAACCACTACGTGGGCGGCCGCATGCGCGACTTCGAGACCCCGGGCTGGCTTTCCCACGGCGGGTCCATGGTCCGCAAGCAGGTGGCCGACGCGTTCCTGGCGCGCCACCGCGGCGGGCTGACCCCCGAGCTGCTCAAGGAGCTGACCCGCGACCACACCAACCACCCCAGCTGCATCTGCGCCCACGGCTTCCCGGGGGAGGGCGAAAACACGGCCTTCCACACCGTGTTCGGCGTGGTCATGGATCCCGAGGCCGGCTGGTGCGAGATCTGCCCGGGCAACCCCTGCGAAAACGGATATGAGCGCCACTCCCTGTAGCGGCGAACGTATAGTGTCGGACGGCTGAATATTTCCCCTTTTGACCGAGAGAGGTGTCTCCCATGAAAAAGAACCATAAGATCGACAAGGCATTGGAAGAGTTTGACGCCGGCTTGCTGAGCCGCCGCAAGTTCCTCAAGCAGATGACCGTGCTCGGCGTGTCCGCCTTCGTGGCCAACGCCGTGAGCCTGTCGCCCATGGGCGCGGTCAAGGCCTTCGCGGCCATCGGCGGCGCCGAGGAGCGCGCCTGGGAGCTGGCCAAGGTCGCCGCTGCCAAGGCCACCAAGAAGAAGCTGACCCTGCTCATCCCCACGGGCTCCATCGGCAACATGACCCCCTACGTGGACAAGTGGAAGAACGAGCTGGGCATCGACCTGGAGTTCATCGAGGAGCCCGACGAGGTCGTGCACACCAAGGGCATGCAGGAAGCCGTGGCCAAGACCGGCCGCTACGACGTGATGATGCCCACGGCCATGTCCTACCCGGACTGGATCGACTCCGGCGTGATCTACGACCTCACCGACTGGACCGAGAAGTACGACCCCGAGCTCTTCCACCCCGAGTGGGGCGTGGTCTTCCCGGCCAGCCACCACGCGCAGCTGTACAACGGCCGCGTGGCCGGCCTGCTCAACGACGGCGACCAGATCACCCTGCTTTGCCGCAAGGACCACCTGGAGAACGAGAAGAAGGCCAAGGCCTTCGAGGACAAGTTCGGCCGCAAGCTGGCCGTGCCCGACACCTGGAAGGAGTACTTCGAGCTCGCCCAGTTCATGCACGATCCGGCCAATGGTTTCTACGGCAGCCTGGAGTACCGCTCGCCCTACTACGTGAAGTGGATGTTCATGCAGCGCCTGGTGTCCAAGGGCCGCCTGTACTTCGACGGGGACATGAACCCGACCTTCAACTCCGACGAGGGCGTGGCCGCGCTGGAAGACATGCTGGCCATGAACCCCTACCTGCACCCCGACGCCTTCAGCTTCACTTGGTCGTCCAACTACAACGCCTTCGGCCGGGGCGAGGGCTTCATGAACATCGTCTGGCCCTCGGGCTTCAAGTACTCCAAGGCTCCGTCCACCGGCCCCGCCACCACCGGCAACATCGCCGCCACGGTGATGCCCGCGGACTACACCAGGGACGGCACCAAGCTCTACGCGGGCATGTTTTGCTGGGGCTACGGCTACGCCGTGTCCAAGTACTCGGCCAACCCCGAGTTGGCCTACGCCTACGCCCAGTGGATGACCTCGCCGACCATCGGCGCCGACGCCATCCCGTACCTAGGCGGCTACTCCGACCCCTACCGTGTCAACCACATGAAGGCCCCCACCAAGCGCCTCATCGACACCTACTCCCCCGAGTACTTGGAGACCCTGTACAACAACATGGTCAACACCGTGCCCGATTTCTGCCTGCCCGGCGGCTTCGAGTACCAGGACGCCCTGGACAAGCAGGTCCACGCCTGCATGACCGGCTCCAAGAAGCCCAAGGAGGCCCTGGACGCCGCGGCCCACTCCTTCGAGCGCATCACGCGCCGCATCGGCAAGGAAAAGGTCAGGAAGTCCTGGCTGGCCCTGGCCAAGAACCTGGCCGAGCCCATCAGGAAGGCCAGCGGCGCGGATACCTGGAGCTAAACGAGCAACCATAACCCCCAGCCGCTCCCCCGGGCGACCCCGCCCGGGGGGCGGCAAGGACAAAGAACGTGACGGATTCTGTAACCACTTCCGCCCAGGCCGCGCCGGCCAGGAAGGGCCTCTCCAACAAGGCCATCGCCCGCATCTTCACGGTGCCGGGCCAGGCCGTGTCAGTGCTGGTCCTGGTGATGCCGCTTCTGGTGGCCCTGTACATGAGCTTCACGGACTGGTCGCCCACGCGCGGCTCGCTGTTCGACGCCAGCTTCGTGGGCTTCGAGAACTACAGCGAGCTGCTCATCTGGGACACGCGCTTCGTGTACGCGGTCATCCGCACCCTGCTCATCTCCGCCATCTGCCTGAGCCTGGAGTTCGCCTTCGGCCTGGGCCTGGCGGTGCTGTTCATGCGCGATTTCCGCAGCAAGAGCTTCCTGTTCTCCGCGTTTCTCACGCCCATGATGATCCTGCCCGTGGTGGTGGGCTACATCTTTTGGATGCTCTTCCAGTCCAACGGGCCCATCAACCAGATCCTGGAGTTCCTGTTCGGGGCCCAGGCGTCCCTGGACTGGTTCAAGAGCGCTCCGGCGGCCCTGTTCGCGGTCGTGGTCACCGAGGTCTGGCACTGGACGCCCCTGTTCTTCCTGATCCTGCTTTCGGGGCTGAATTCCGTGCCCGAGAACCCGGTGCGCGCGGCGGTCATCCTGGGCGCCAGCCCGCGCCAGGTCTTCTGGCGGGTGATCATGCCCATGCTCAAGCCCGTGATCATCGTGGCCTTCGTCATCCGCTCCATGGAGATCATCAAGCTCTTCGACGAGGTCTTCATGCTCACGCGCGGCGGCCCGAGCTCGTCCACGGAAACCATCAGCCTGTACATCTACAAGCTGGCCTTCAACGATTTCCAGCTGGCCTACGGCGCGGCCGCGGCCTTCATCGTGCTGGTGGGCTCCCTGGCGCTGGTGCACCTGTTGCTCGCTCCGGTGCGCAACCAACTCCTGGAGGGCCGCTAGATGCAGGCCAAGAAACTCTCCCCCCTGCAGATGGTCATCATGGGCGCGGCCCTGATCCTGGTGCTGTTCCCGGTGTTCTGGGTGCTGATGACGGCCATCAAGCCGCCCACGGACTGGAACGCCTCCCCGGCCATCTGGGTTCCCTCGGAGCCCACCATGGTCAACTTCCAGACCCTGTTCGACCCCGAGGCCCTGGGCAAATACGGGGTGGGCGGCGTGAGCCAGTCGGCCACCAAGGCCGTGTTCGGCTCGCTCTTGGCGGCCGTCACCTCCACGGTGCTGTCCGTGGTCATCGGCCTGTTCTCGGCCATCGGCATCTCGCGCTACGGCAACAACTCCAAGGCCACGCCGCTGATCATCCTCTCGGGCCGGATGTTCCCGCCCGCGGCCATCGCCGTGCCCTTCGTGATCATTTTTTCCAACATCGGGCTCATCGACAGCTACGTGGGCCTGGTGGCCATCTACGTGGCCGTGACCCTGCCGTTCTCCACCTGGATGCTCAAGAGCTTCCTGGACGATTTGCCCCGGGAGATCGAGGAGGCGGCCATGATCGACGGTCGCTCCAAGCTGGCGGCCCATCTCACGGTGACCATTCCCCTGATCAAGGGCGGGCTGTTCGCCACCACCATGTTCATCTTCATCCTGAACTGGTCGGAGTTCATGTTCGCCCTGGTGCTCGCCTATTCCAACATCAACACCATCCCCGTGCAGCTCGCCAAGTACGTCACGGCCACGGCCGGGACCCTCTACGGCGTGCAGGCGGCCCTGGCCGTCCTGGCCATGGTCCCCCTGGTCCTGGTGGGCTACAAGATCCAGGGTCATCTGGCCCGGGGGATGACCTTCGGAGCGATCAAGCAATGAGCAGGCCCAAACTCGAACTGGTCTCCCTGCGCAAGGAGTACGAGGACGGCTCCGTGGTTGCCGTGGACGACATCGACCTGTCCATCAACGCGGGCGAGACCGTGGCGCTCCTCGGCTCCTCGGGCTGCGGCAAGTCCACCACCCTGAACATGATCGTGGGCCTGGAAAACCCCACCTCCGGGGACATCCAGATCGACGGCAAGTCCGTGGTGGGCGTCCCGGCGGGCAAGCGCAACGTGGGCCTGGTGTTCCAGGACTACGCCGTGTTCACCTCCATGACCGTGCGCAAGAACCTGGCCTTCGGCCTGGAGGTGCGCGGCAAGGGCAAGAACGAGATCGACAAGGCCGTGGACGAGGTGGCGGAGCTGTTGGGCATGGGCGACCGCCTGGACGCCCGGGCCCGGGAGCTCGGCGGGTCCGAGCTGCAGCGCGTGGCCATCGGCCGCACCCTGGTCACCAAGCCCGAGATCCTGCTCCTGGACGAGCCCCTGTCCAACCTGGAGTCCGCCGCGCGCCTGGCCATGCGCAAGGAATTGCGCCGTTTGGCCAAGGAGATCGGCCTGACCATCATCTACGTGACCCACGATCAGGTGGAGGCCCTGTCCCTGGCCGACCGTATCGCCGTGATGAACGCGGGGCACATCCTGCAGCTGGAGGAGACCGCGAAGATCTGCGAGCAGCCGGACCACAGCTTCGTGGCCGGGTTCCTGGGCTCCCCGCCCATGAACCTGCTCTGGGGCCGGTTCCAGAAGGACGAGGCCGGAGCGGCCTTCGTCAAGAGCGGGTTCTCCCTGCCTTTGACCCTGCCCGCGTCCATGGCCGAGCCGTCCAAGGACTATTTCATTCTCGGCATTCGGCCCGAGTCCCTGCGCCTGGCCGCCCCCGGCGAGGCCCCGCTGCACGGCGAGGTCAAGGTGGTGGAGCCCCGGGGCCCCGAATGCGTGGTCACCGTGGAGGTGGCCAGGGAGCCGCTGAAGTGCGTGGCCCCGTCGGGCGTGGACATCCGCCAGGGCCAGACCGTGGGCCTGGCCGTGGACTATGACTCCCTGTTCTTCTTCGGCGGGGACAGCAACCGCAGGGTGGACCTGCATGTGACCGCGAGGGATGCGTGATGAACCAGGCGGCGAACAGCGAAACGACGCCCCCGGTGCTTGCCATAGAGGGCTTGAGCAAAAGCTTCCACGGCAAACCGGCCCTCGCGGACGTGAGCTTCGAGGTGCCCCCGGCCTCCCTGGTGGTCATCCTGGGTCCGGCGGGCGCGGGCAAGACCACGACCCTGCGCATGATCGCGGGTCTGGACGTGCCCGACGAGGGCCGCGTCCTGCTCTCGGGCCAGGATGTCCTGGGCTGGGAGCCCAAGGACCGCAACGTGGCCATGATCTTCGACAACCTGGCCCTGTATCCCAACAAGTCCGGCTACGCCAACATCGCCAGCCCCCTGGTCATCCGCAAGGAGTCCCCGGAGGTCATCAAGGAGCGCGTGGCCGCCGTGGCCAAGACCCTGCAAATCGCCCACATCCTGGACCGCCTGCCCAAGACCATGAGCGGCGGCGAGCGCCAGCGCATCGCCCTGGGCCGCGCCCTGATCCGCACGCCCAACCTGTTCCTGCTGGACGAACCCCTGTCCAGCCTGGACGCCAAGCTGCGGGCCGAGCTGCGCACGGAGCTTCGGCGCATGCAGCAGGAGCAGGGCTACACCTTCCTCATGGCCACCCCGGATTTCAACGAGGCCATGGCCATCGCGGACACCGTGGTCATGCTGCAGCAGGGCAGGGTGGTGCAGATCGCCGATCCCCAGACCCTGTACGACGACCCCGTGGACGCCGAGACCGCCCGCTTTGTGGGCGCGCCGGAGATCAACCTGCTGCCCGCGCGGAGCCGGGACGGACGGCTGGACTTCGCCGGGGCGGACCTGCCCATGCCCGGGCATCTGGCCGCCGTGTTCGGCGGTACGGACCAGGACTTCGACCTGGGGCTGCGCCCTGAGAACCTGCTGGTGGCGGATGCGGATTCCGCGCCCATCCGGGGCCTGCTCAGCGACGTCGAGCCCTTGGGCCCCAAGTCCGTGCTCACCGTGAGCAACGACCACGCCGAACTGCGCCTCACCGTGCCCACCGCCGAGGCCCGCGAAATGAGCCTGGACCAGGCCGTGGGCCTGGAGCTGGCCGAGCCGTCGCGCCTGCTGGCCTTTGACCCGCACAGCGGCCGGCGCCTGGCCGCGGACTGAGGCCGGACCCCGGGCTCCCGGGGCCAGAGAGTATAATGATCAATATATTCGTGACCTATCGCTGCAACCTGGCCTGCTCCTACTGCTTCGCCAGGGAGCTGCATACGGAATACCCCGACGACCTGAGCCCCGAGAACTTCGCGAGGCTGCTGGCCTGGATGCGCGGGGCCGGGATGCCCAGCGTGGCCTTCATCGGCGGGGAGCCCACCCTGCATCCCCGGCTGGTGGAGATGATCGCCGAGACCGTGGACGCGGGCACCGCCGCGGTGCTGTTCACCAACGGCCTGTTCCCCGACGGGCTGGCCGACGAGCTGGCCCCCCTGGTGTCCAATTTCGTGGTCAACTACAACGACCCCTCCCTGTACGCCGGGGCCCAGTCCGAACAGCTGCACGCCAATCTCTCCCGCCTGCGGGACCTGGGCGCGCACCTGACCTTCTCCAAGAACTTCTCGGCCGCGTACATGGCCTACGACTATCTGCTGGAGGGCTGCGAGCGCTACGGGGTGGACAGCGTGCGCTACGACATCTCGCGGCCCAGCGGGGGGCGGGGAAACGATCATTTCACCCTGGAGGACACGCGCGGGATCATGGCCCACATCGTGGGCTTCGTGAAGGCCTGCGAGGCCCGGGGCGTGCGCACGGGCCTTGACTGCAGCGTGCGACTCTGCGACCTGCGTGACGAGGACCGCAGCTACCTGGAGCGGGCGTCCATGAAGTTCACGGGCATCTGCCATCCGTCCATGGACGTGCATCCGGACCTGTCCGCGTCCTACTGCCTGCCCCTGCGGGACATGGCCGTGCCCGACATCACCGCCTTTGCGGACCAGCGGGCCCTGATGTGGCATTTCGCGGAAATGGTCCGGCCCCTGCGCAGCAGGAACGTGTCCCAGAACTGCCTGGACTGTCGGGATTTTATGCGCCGCTGCCAGGGCGGGTGCATGGCCCTGCGCCGGGCCGGGAGCGCGGACAACGAGTGAGGCAACAGAGTTGAAGATGAAGAAGACCGTCGTCACCACCTGCACGCGCGACTGCGCCAACACCTGCGGCCTGGTGGCCACCGTGGACAACGGCCGCCTGGTGAAGCTCGCGGGCGATCCGGACCATCCCCTGACCCGGGGCGTGGCCTGCCACAAGGCCGCCAAGTACGTGCGCCGCGTGTACAATCCCGAGCGCGTCACCCATCCCCTGATCCGCAGGAACGGCGTGTTCGAGCGCGCTTCCTGGGACGAGGCCCTGGACCTCGTGGCCCAGCGCATGCAGGACATCGCCGCCGAGACCGGGCCCGAGTCCATCCTCTACTACCAGGGCTACGGCGAGCGCACGGCCCTGAAGCTGCTGAACAAGTATTTCTTCAATCTCTTCGGGCCGGTGACAACGCTTCGCGGGTCCCTGTGCGGGGGCGCGGGCCAGGGCTCCCAGAACCTGGACGTGGGCGACCGCGTGTCCCACGACCCCCTGGACCACTACAACAGCGCCTCCATGATCCTCTGGGGCCGCAACCCCGTGTCCACCAACATCAGCCTGGTGCCCATCATTCGCGACATCAGGAAGCGCGGGGGCCGGGTCATCCTGGTGGACCCGGCGGCCAGCCGCTCGGTCCAGCTGGCGGAGCGGCACATCGCCCCGCATCCGGGCCGGGACTGCTTCCTGGCCATGGCCGCGGCCAAGCTCGTGCTGGCCGCCGGGGCCGAGGACCGCGAATTCCTGGAAAATCGCACCGAGGGCTGGGCCGAGTACCGGTCCATCCTGGATCGCTACGAGGTGGACGACCTCTGCGCCCGGGCCGGGGTGTCCGTGGATGACGCCGAGTACCTGGCCGAAACCCTCATGACCCAGCGGCCCACGTCCATCCTCATGGGCTGGGGCCTGCACCGCTACGAGTACGCCGACTATTCCATCCGTTGCGTGGACGCCCTGGGCGCCGTGGCGGGCCTGCTGGGCGCGCCCGGGGGCGGGGTCAGCCAGGGCTTCGAGGAATACGGGGCCTACGACGAGCAATGGTGGGGCGACCACCTGCACCCGGACCGGCGCACCCTGCTCATGCCCACGGTGGGCGAGGAACTGCTGGCGGCCACGGACCCGGCCATCCGCATGATCGTGGTCACCGCGGCCAACCCCGTGTGCATGGCCCCCAACGCGGACAAGGTGGCCCGGGCCTTCAAAAAGGCCGAGTTCATCGTCTATTCCGGTCACTTCCTGGACGACACCTCGGACCTCGCCGACGTCTTCCTGCCCGCAACGACCTTCCTGGAGGAGGACGACTTCATGGGCAGCTACGGGCACAACTTCGTTGGGCCCGTGAACAGGGCCATCGAGCCCGTGGGCGAGTGCCGCTCCGAATTCGAGATGTTCCACGGCCTGGCCGCGCGCTTCGCGTTCGCCGAGGAGTTTCGCAAGAGCGCGGAGGAATGGTTCCAACTGCTGCTCAAGCCCGTGCTGGACCTGGGCGTATCCCTGGACGAGCTGCGCGAGTGCGCCTACCGCCTGCCCGCGCCCATGGTGCCCTACGAGGGCGGCGTGTTCCCCACGCCCTCGGGCAAATACCGTTTCATCACCGAGCTGGAGCCCGCCAACCTCGCGGACTGCCCGCCCGAGTATCCCTTCCGCTTCCTGACCATCGCGGCCCACGGCTACATCTGCTCCGAGCGGACCATGGCCGAGCACACGGCCCTGCCCGAGATAACCATGAACGCCGTCGACGCCGGGGCCCTGGGCCTGGAATCCGGGGCGCCCGTGGAGGTCTCGAGCCTGCATGGCCGGACCACGGCCCTGCTGCGCACGGACCCGGACCAGCGCCCGGGCGTGGTGGTGGCCGAGCGCGGAGGCTGGGCCAAGGCCGGGCACGGCCTGAACCGCCTGACCAGGGACCTGGCCAGCAAGGTGGGCAACGGCACCCCGTACTACGAGTCCTGCGTGTCCGTGGCTCCGTGCGCCGGGGAGCGGGCCCGGGTGCTGGTGGTCCAGCACTGCGACCGTGCGCCCGGGGGCAACTTCTGCAAGCAGTTGGAGCGCCGGGGCGCGGAGCTGACCACCCTTTGGCCGGAAAACGGCGACGCCCTGCCCGCGAACCCGGACGGGTACGACGCCCTGGTGGTCCTGGGCGGGCCGCAGCACGCCTTCGACGACGGGCCCTCGCCCCATTTCCCTCGGCTGCTGGAGTTGATGCGCGCCTTTGACGCGGCGGGCAGGCCCGTGGCGGGCATCTGCCTGGGCTGCCAGCTCCTGGCCCGGGCCCATGGCGGGCAGCCAGCGGCCATGGGCGACCTGGAATACGGGTTCACGGCCCTGGAGGCCACCGCCGAGGGCGGCGAGGATCCGGTGCTGGCCCCGGCCCTGCCCCTGCCGCGGCTCATGGAATTTCACCAGGACACCTTTTCCCTGCCCCCGGAGGCCGCTCTCCTGGTGCGCGGCGCGGCCTGCCCCAACCAGGCCTTCCGCGTGGGCAGGGCCTCCTACGGCTTCCAGTTCCATCTGGAGGCGGACCCGCCCACCGTGGCCGCCTGGATCGAACTGCTGCAAAAGGACGAGGAGGGCGAGTTCGCCCGCTACGCGCACAGGTACGACGCGGAATTCTTTGGCGAGTTCCAGGCGGACCTGGCCCTGCTCACCGCCCGTTCCGAGGAATTCTGCCGCAAGGTGGCCGACGTCTGGCTGGATCTGGCCCGCAAGGACCGCCCGTAGCGCGCTTTTCTTTTGCCGGTCCGGGGGCTAGTCTGCGGTTCGCCGCGGCGGGGATTCGTCTTTCCTCGCGGTGCGCCTCGGGACCCCAGCGAAGGACGCCGGTAGTGCCTTTCCACATTTCGCAGCACGCACAAGGCCGCGGACACGGCGTCCGCGGCCTTCGGCGCGTTGCCCGGATGCCTCCGGGCGGCGGGCCTCATGAAGGGCTTCTCCCCTCCCCTCAAAAGTCCCGCCTGTCTCTAGTCAATTTTCAGGCTGTCCCAAAACGCACGATTGCTGCGTTGCCGCGGGAAATGCAAACCCTCGCGTATTGGGATACGCGTCGGTCTCGCATTTCCCTTGCGCCTTGCACTCGCACATTTTGGGCCACCATGAAAACTCCTTGTTATCAGTATGTTACTAGCGCAGTATGGTTATCTCACGCTCATGCATCAGGCGCATGATCTCCAGCCGGTCGCGGCCGTCGCGCTTGGCGCTCGGGCCCGCGAGGGCGGTCGTCTCGCCCCGGGGTTCGTTCAGGAACGTCAGGTGCCACCACACGTCGTCCATGCTCACGTGCCGCCGCAGGTAGGCCTCGGCCGGGGCGTGGCTGAAGTGGTGGACCAGGGCGTTCATGACCACGGCCCCGCGCAGGTTGTCCCGGCGCAGGGCCGAGTTGATGTAGAACTCGTCGGCCCGCGAGATTCCCTGGGGCAGGCGCAGGGGCATGGGCACGATGCGCTCCACCATGTCGCCGTCGAACAGCAGGCAGTCCGCGCTGATGTGGCTCAGGTACACGTGCCTGGGCCGTTCCAGGGCGAAGTACTTGCCCACCAGGTCGTCGTGCAGGACCTTTTCCCAGACGAAGCGGTGGTAGATGCTGTTCCGTTCCATGGGCGTCGTGGGCAGGCGGCGGCGCTCGTCCGGGTAGTGGGCCCGCAGCACGCGGTCCAGGACTTGGCGGCCCGTGCGGCTCACGGGCGTCATGGCCGAGATCACGGGGATGCTTTCCTGGCCCCGGTGCAGCTTGTAGCTGGCCAGCAGCCGCTCCAGCCAGTGGGGCGTCACGAACACGTCCTCGGACAGGCGCAGGATCACGTCGTTCTTGTGGCGCTCCATAATGAAGTTTTCCATGGACACCATGGCCGGAATCTGGCCTCTGGGCGTGGCGTGCACGTCGATGACGTTGGGATGCCTGCGCTGGAAGGACTTGATGATCACGGCGTGCTCGTCGGTCACGTCGTTGGCCACCACGTAGATCTTCTTGAAGCGGGACAGGTCGGTGTACAACTCGAGGCACTTGACGCAGAGCAGGAAACAGTCCACCCGGTGGGACGTGAGAAGCATCAGAACAGGTCTGATGCCCTGGGATTTCGGGGTGATGTCGATGATCCTGGCCATGCGTTCCTCGCGCTTTCCGATCCCTGGAAGGGGCAGGGGCACAATTTGCCTTCTGGGTGCAAGTCTTATCGGGCGTTATAGGGATTACTTTAGGGCTGCGGCCCGGTATTTTTCATTTTTGTGATAACAGATTAGGACTAAAGGAGATTTCGGCAGTGATTTTTTGCGAACACGGGCTTCCGGAAAGGGGCCCCTCAGAAAGCGCGGGCCGCGCGGCCGGGCCCGGGGAGACTTTCCATGAACGATGAAGCCGCCCGGCGGCGGATGTATATTTTTCTCCTGGCCCTGACCGTGGCCTCCACCATGGGGCTTCAGGGCTGGCGGACATTGGTCAACAATTTCGCTGTGGAAGTGGCGTCCGTGGACGGCCTGGGCATGGGCGTGGTGCAGTCCGTGCGCGAGGTGCCCGGGTTCTTGTCCCTGCTCGTGGTCTATCTGCTGCTGGTGGTGAGCGAGCACCGGCTGGCGGCCCTGAGCGTGCTGATCATGGGCCTGGGCGTGGCGGCCACGGGGCTGCTGCCCTCGGTCTGGGGCCTGACCTTCACCACCCTGATCATGTCCTTCGGCTTCCACTTCATGCAGACCTGCAACCAGTCCATGAGCCTGCAGTACTTCGACAGGAACACGGCCCCGGTGGTCCTGGGGCGGCAGCGCAGCGCCGGGGCACTGGGCAACCTGGTCATCGGCGGCGTGGTCTTCCTGCTAGCCGGGGGGATGGATTACATGGCCATGTTCGGCCTGCTGGGCGGGGTCGTGGTCCTGGGCGGAGCGGGGCTCTTGTTCTTCCGGCCCGAGGTGCGCCCCGTGGCCGTGCAGAAAAAGGGCATGGTCCTGCGCAAGCGCTATTGGCTGTACTACGTGCTGACCTTCCTGGCCGGGGCCAGGCGGCAGGTGTTCGTGGCCTTCGCCGTGTTCCTGCTGGTGCAGCGCTTCGGGTTCAGCGTGCGCGAGGTCACGGTGCTCTTCGTGGTCAACAACGTCATCAACTGGTTCGCGGGGCCGCGCATCGGCTGGGCCGTGGCGCGCCTGGGCGAGCGCAAGGTGCTCAGCGTGGAGTACGCGGGGCTCATCGTGGTCTTCATGGTCTACGCCCTGTCCGAGAGCAAGGGCCTCGTGGCCACGATGTACGTGGTGGACAACCTGCTCTACGGGTTCAGCCTGGGCATCAACACCTTCTTCCAGAAGATCGCGGACCCCGGGGACATCGCCCCGAGCATGGCCGTGGGCTTCACCATCAACCATGTCGCTGCGGTGATCATCCCCTTTGCGGGCGGCCTGCTCTGGACCCTGCGCCCCTCGGTGGTCTTCATGGCCGGAGCCGGTATGGCGGCCTTGTCCCTGTTCTTCGTGCAGCTGATCCGCGTGCCGGAGGAAGCGTAAGCCGGGCTTGGCCACGCCGCAGGCCGTTCAAAAATAGTGAGATGCAAGGCGCAAGAGAAATGCAAGACCGAAGCGTACTCCCCGTACGTGAGGTTTTGTATTTTTCGCAGCAACGCCGCAGATTGCTGTTTTTCAACGGCCTGCTAGATGTCCAGGGTCTTTTCGCCGCGCAATAGGGCCTCGGCCTCCTCGCGGGGGATGGGTCGCGAGAACAGGTAGCCCTGGGCGTATTCGCAGCCCAGCTCTTTGAGCATCTCGTTTTGTAGGGGGGTGTCCACGCCCTCGGCCACCACGGCCACGCCCAGGTTCTTGGCCAGGGAGATGATGGACCGCACCAGGACCTGGGACTCCCGGTCCTCCCCGAAGCGGGAGATGAAGCTGCGGTCGATTTTCAGGGCGTCGATGGGGAATTGCCGGAGGTAGGACAGGGACGAGTATCCCGTGCCGAAGTCGTCCATGGACAGGGAGATGCCCAGGGTCTTGAGCTGGCCCAGCATGTCCGAGGCCAGGGACGAGTGGTTCATGAGCACGGTCTCGCCGATCTCCAGGCAGATGTTGGCCGGGGTGATGCCCGTGCGTTCCAGGAATTCCCGGATCTGCGAAACCAGCGTGGGCTGGATGAACTGCTTGGTGGACAGGTTCACGGAGATGGACAGGGGCGCGTCCGGCGGGAACTCCCGCTCCCAGTCCGCGAGCATGGAGCAGACGTTCTCCACTATCCAGATGCCCAGGGGATGGATGAGCCCCGTGTCCTCGGCCAGGGGGATGAACTCCCCGGGCGCGATCATGCCCAGGCGCGGGTGCAGCCAGCGCACCAGGGCCTCGAATCCGCACAGGCGCTTCTGGTTCAGGTCCACGATGGGTTGCAGCAGGATCGTGAAGTGCCCCTGCTCGATGGAGCGGCGCAGCTCCATCTCCATCTCCAGCAGGCGCAGGCTCTGCTCGTGCATGCGCTGGCTGAAGACCTTCAGCCTGCGGGCGCCCCCGGATTCCTTGGCGTGGTACATGGCCGTGTCCGCGTCGCGCAGCACGGCCTCGGGGCTGTCGTACTGGTCCGTGAGCAGGACGACGCCGATGCTGGCCGAGGTGTGCACGTCGTATCCCGAGAGGCGCGCGGGCTCGGCCACGGCGTTGGCGATGCGCCGGGCGATGGTGATGGCCTCCTTGGGCTGGTGCATCTCCTCCAGGAGCACGGCGAACTCGTCGCCGCCGAAGCGGGCCACCGTGTCCATGCCGCGCACGGCCTGCTCCAGCTTGCGCGCCACGTGAATGAGCAGCTCGTCGCCCACGTTGTGGCCCAGGCTGTCGTTGACGATCTTGAAGCGGTTCAGGTCCATGTACAGGACCGCGTACACGTACTCCCTGCGGCGGCGCGAGCGCTTCATGGCCATGCGCATGTGGTCCAGGAACATGATGCGGTTGGGCAGGCCGGTGAGGGGGTCGTGGAAGGCCTGGTGCCGCAGGCTGATCTCGGCCTCCTTGCTGTCGCTCACGTCCTGCACGGAGCCCTCGTAGAAGCCGATCTCGCCGTCCTCGTCGCGCACGGCCCGGGCGTTCTGGGTGACCCAGACGATGTGCCCGTCCCGGCGCCGGGCCTGGGACTCGAAGCCGCGCACTTCGCCCGTTTCCACCAGCTGGGACCAGAATTCGCGCCCCCGTTCCTCGTTGACGTGGAAGCTCTCCATGCCCGAATTGGCTGCGGCCAGCAGCGCCGAGGGCGAGGCGTAGCCGTAGATGCGGGCCATGGCCGGGTTGGCCGCGATGTACGTGCCGTCGGGCGAGATCTGGAAGATGCCCTCCAGGGCGTGTTCGAAGATGCCCCGGTACTTGGCTTCGGCCCGGCGCAGGGCCTGCTCGGCGGCGCCGCGCTCGTGGGCCTCGGCCAGCAGGCGCTTGTTGATTTCGGACAATTCCCTGGTGCGGCGCTCCACGCGCTGCTCCATCTCGTCGTGGGCCTGGCGCAGGTTTTCTTCCGCGCGCTTGCGCTCGGCGATGTCGCGCAGGATGCAGACCACGTTCACGTCGCCGTGCACTCCGAACAGGGCCAGGGACATCTCCGCCGGGAATTGCGAGCCGTCCGCGCGCCCGGCCGTGAGCTCCAGGGAGGCGCCCCTGGACGGGGCTCCGGCCTCGGGGTCGTAGCCCTCGGCCAGGCCCGAGCGGGCCAGGATGTCGCGCATGGCCGCGCCCAGGAAGCGGCCCGCATCGCCGCCCGCGAGACCGTTCTCGCCTTCGCCCAGCATCCGCGCCAGGGCGGAATTGTGCCTGAGCACCGTGCCGTTCAGGTCAGTGACCAGGAGCCCGTCGGCCATGCTCTGGAGGATCGCCGAAACAGTGGCCAGGGCGTCCTGCATCTCGTCCGTGGCGTTCTCCACGGCGTTTTCCAGGCCGCTGATGAGCCCGGCGAGTTCCTCGGCCGTGGAGCGCAGGGTCGTGGCCAGCTCGCCCACCTCGTCCCGGGCGCTGATGTCCACGTGGGCCTCGAACTCGCGGTTGCGGATCCTGCGCGCGTATTCCGTGAGCTGCACCAGGGGCTTGGATATCTGTTCCGTGAAGAACCAGGCCGCCAGGGTGCAGACCGCGAACAGACCCAGGGCCAGGATCTGGGTGTTCAGGACGGAGGCCTTGATGGCTTGGGCGATGAGCCTCTTGTCCATGCCGATGTGGATGCTGCCCGCCTCGCCCGCCAGCACCGGGTGGGCCACGTGGATGAATTCGCCCACGCCCTGGGCCTTCACGGCCATGCTCCTGGGCTCCCTGATCCGTCCCATGTCCGTGGTGCGCAGGTCCCAGAGGGCCGCCGTGACCTCCGGGGGCACCTCGGGCACGAAGGTGTGGGCCACCACGTCGCCCGAGCGGGAGAGCACCAGCACGTAGGACACGCCCTCGATCTCCAGGAACTGGTCGATCTTGGACTGGATGCGGGCCGCGTTTTCCGAGAGCAGGAGTTCCACGCTGGAGTTGGCCAGGGACTTGCCGATGGCCAGGGCCTTGGATTCGTATTCCCGCGACAGGCGCTGGTTCAGGGTCCAGCCGGAATACAGCGACGAAATCGCGGCGATGACGCCGAAGGCCACGAGCATGAACAGGAGCGTCTTGCGCAGCAGGCGGGACATCTTCATTTGCGCCACCGCCCGAAGTCGGAGATCGGCACGGGCCCGCCGGGTTCCACGCTCACGAAATACACGTCGCTCAGGGCCTGGTTGCAGCCAGGGGCGAAACACGCGGGCGGGCCGATGCCCAGGTCGAAGGGGGCCTCGCGGCAGGCCTTGGGTATCCCGGCCTGGTCCGCCTGGGGGCCGAGGCGCCTTAAGACCTCCACCACCAGCTTGGCGTTGAGGAAGCCCTCGAAGGCCACGGGGTTGAGGCTCGGGGCCGGGCAGGGGGCCTGGACGAGGCCCGGCGGAAGCGAAGGCGGGTGCGCGGCCAGGAGGCGCTTGAAGTCCCGCACCGCGGGCAGGGTTTCGTCCTCGTGGCTGGGCGTGGTCAGGCTGCCTATGAGCCCGGCGGCGAGGGGCTCGACGTGCTCGCGGCGCAGGATGTCCTGCACCTCCCCGGCCGGGGCGAAGGACAGGACGGCCACGGGCGCGTCCAGGCCCAGGGCCTGGGCGTCCCGCACGAAGGCGGCCACGGCCTCGGCCGTGCCCGCCGCGATGACCGCCTCGGGTTTGACGCGGGCCAGGGCCCGCACCTGGGGCCGCATGTCCGTGGCGAAGCCTGAGCCTCTGCGGTAGGTGGCCTCGGCGGCGATGGCCAGGCCGCTTTCCGCCAGGGCCGCGCGCACCCCGCTCCAGGCGCTGCGGCCGAAGGAGTCCACCTGGTAGAACACGGCTATGCGCGTGCGCCCCGCGGCGAGGAAGCGGTCCACCAGGGCCCGGGTCTCCTGGGCGTAGGAGGCCCGCAGATTGAAGACGTACTGGTCGTAGGGCGGCTGGCGCAAAAAATGCGTGCCCGAAAGCGGCGTGAGCAGGAAGACGTTGCGGGCGGCGTAGCGCTTGAGCAGGGGCAGGATGCGTGTGGCCGTGGGCGTGCCCACGTAGTTGAACAGGGCGAAGACGTCGTCCTTCTCCACCAGGCGCACGGTGTTGGCTATGGCCGGGTCCGGGGCGTAGCCGTCGTCCAGGGCCAGGATCCGGACCGGGCGGTCGTGGATTCCGCCCTGGCGGTTGACCTCGTCCAGGTACAGGGCCGCCCCGCGCCAGAGTTCCACGCCCAGGCTCCGGGCCGGGCCGCTGAAATCCGCGGACATGCCCAGCACGATGGCCTCGCCGGCCGTTGCGGGCCGGGCGCACAGCAATGCGGCCAGCAGGACGAGAGCCTGGATGTACGACGCGCGATTCATGCCTGCTCCGAAAGGGGTGCCTAAGTGTAGACCCCATACCAAAGTTGCCCAGGATAAACAAACAAATATCGCCATAATGGCGCTTCCCCCGGGCTCGCATTCCAGCCGGGCCTGTGCTAAAAACCACGGCTTCGGGCGGAGAGGCTTTCACGCGCCGCCAAAATACGGAGGAAAAAATGGATCGACCGCGCATCGTCGTCATGGACGGCTTCAACCTGAACCCCGGGGACAACCCGTGGGACGAGGTTGCTGCCCTGGGAGAACTCACCGTGCATCAGCGCACCGCCGCCAGCGAGGTGCTGGAGCGCGCAACCGGGGCGGACGTGGTCTTGACCAACAAGGTCGTGATCCCCGGCGACGTGATCAAGGCCCTGCCTGACTTGAAATTCGTTTCCCTGCTGTCCACGGGATACGACAGGGTGGACATCAGGGTGGCCGCCGAGCGGGGCATCCCGGTGTGCAACGTGCCCGCCTACAGCACCACCACCGTGGCCCAGTTCGCCTTCGCCCTGATCCTGGGCCTGAACCACCGCGTGGCCGATCACGACAGGGGCCTGCGCGAGGGCCTTTGGCACAAGGGTGGCCTGAACTGGGGTTTCTGGAACGCCCCGCAGGTGGAGCTGGCCGGCCAGACCATGGGCGTGGTGGGCTTCGGCGATATCGGCTCCCGCGTGGCCGAGTTGGCCCATGCCTTCGGCATGCGCGTCTTGGCCTACGCCCCCCGGCCCAAGCCCGCGCCCTGGTACAAGCCTTTCGGGTTCGTGTCCCTGGAGGAGCTGTTCGAGCAGTCCGACGTGGTCAGCCTGCACTGCCCCCTGACCGCGGACAACGCGGGCTTCGTCAACGCGTCGCTCATCGACCGCATGAAGTCCGACGCCATCATCGTGAACACCGCCCGGGGCGCGCTGATCAACGAGGACGACCTCCTGGCCGCCCTCACGGCCAAGCGCATCCGCGGCGCGGGCCTGGACGTGGTGGCCAAGGAGCCCATGGTGGCCGACCACCCGTTCCTGAAGCTGGACAACTGCCTGCTGACCCCGCACATGGCCTGGGGCTCCCTGGCCGCGCGCCAGCGGCTCATGCACCAGACCGCCGAGAACATCAAAGCCTGGATGGCCGGAGCGCCGGTGAACGTGGTCAACGGCCTCTGATCCGACGGAAAGCCATGCCTTTTGGGGGCGGGGCGGCTTTCGGCCGCCCCGCCCCCGTGCGTTCCGGGCGTTTGAACTCCCCGGGGGATGTGTTAGTTTGGCGTTGTATGGATACAGGCCCGCAGCATGATTGCAAGGAGTTCCCATGAGCGACCGCGAAAAGCACGACCATCAGGACGCCCCCGGTGACGGGGACTGGCTCCTGCCCGAGGACAGCCGTGAGCACCTGCGCACGGCCTTCGCCGAGATGCCCGCCCCCGTGACCGTGGAGGTCTTCACCCGGGAGGGGGACAACGATCCCTACAACGAGGCCGTGACCAAGTTCCTCAAGGACGTGGACCGCCTGGGCGAGAAGATCACGGTGAACCACAACGGCCTGGACGGGGACAAGGCCAAGGCATACGGGGTGGACCGCTCCCCGACCCTGCTCGTCGAACCCGATAGATTCCGCCTGCGTTACACGGGCGCGCCCCTGGGCGAGGAGGCGCGGGTCTTCATCGAGATCCTGCTCCTGGCGTCCCAGGGCAAGAGCGGCCTGTCCGAGGCCTCGCGAGGGTTTCTGGCTGAGTTGGACGAGCCGCGCGACGTCCGGGTCTTCATCAGCCCCACCTGCCCCTATTGCCCCGGCCAGGTGAGCCTGGCCATGCGCGCCGCTCTGGAGCGGCCGGACCTCGTGTCCGCCGAGTGCGTGGAGACCGGGGAGAACCAGGATCTGGCCGAGAAATTCGACGCCCGCTCCGTGCCGCTCACCGTGACCAACGGGACCTTCCGCCAGAACGGCCTGCTGCCCGAGGAACGCTTCGTCCTGGAGCTGGTGCATCTGAAGGACGCCGAGGAGCTGCTCAAGGAATTCGAGGGCAGGGAGGACAACCCCGTGCCCCAGGCCGAGGCCGCGCCCGCCGGGGCCTATGACGTGATCGTGGCCGGGGGCGGCCCCGCCGGGCTCACGGCGGGCATTTACGCCGAGCGCAGCGGTTTGAAGACCCTGGTGCTGGAGAAGAACGTGCTGGGCGGCCAGGTGGTGCTGACCCCCGAGGTGGAGAACTACCCCGGATTCAGGCAGGTGGGCGGCCAGAAGCTGGTGGAGATGATGGCCGAGCAGGCCCGGGTCTATTGCACGATCCACGAGGGCGAGGGGCTCACGGAGCTCAAGATCGGCAAGGCCATCGAGGTCTTCACCTCCAAGGGCCGCTACACGGCCAAGGCCCTGGTCCTGGCCACCGGGGCCAGCGCCAAGCGCCTGGGCGTGCCCGGGGAGAACCGCTTCTTCGGCCAGGGCGTGTCCGTGTGCGCGTCCTGCGACGGCTGGGCCTACAAGGGCAAGGATGTGGTCATGGTGGGCGGGGGCAACACCGCACTCACCGAGGCCCTGCACCTGCACGCCATGGGCGTGAACGTGACCATCATGCACCGCCGGGGCGAGTTCCGCGCGGAAAAGCATCTCCGCAACGCTGTGGACCGGGCCGGGATCAAGGTGGTCTGGAACACCGTGGTCCTGTCCTTCGAGGGCGGGGATGACGGCCTCTCCGCCGTGCGCGTCAGGAATGTGGAGACTGGCGAGGAGAGCGAGATCAAGACCGACGGGGTCTTCCTGGCCATCGGCTGGAATCCGGACACCGAGCTGGCCGAACAGGTGGGCTTGGCCCTGGACCAGTGGGGGTACATCAAGGTAGACCGGTCCATGCGCACGAGCATCCCACGCATCTACGCCTGCGGCGACGTGGTGGGCGGCGTGCAGCAGATCGCCACGGCTGTGGGCGAGGGCGCCACCGCGGCCCTGGCCCTGTTCGAGGACATCTCCAACCCCTACTGGACCCGCGCGGAATAAGACCCATGCACTACGACGGCACCATCATCCGTCCGCCCAGCGAGGCGGACAGCATCCTGTTGGAAGTCACCACCGGCTGTTCGCACAACAAATGCACCTTTTGCGGGGTGTTCAAGAACGAGCGCTTCCGCATCAAGCCCATGGACGTGATCCGCGAGGACGTGCATTGGGCCGCGCGGAACATGCCCCGGGCCCGGCGCATGTTCCTCTGCGGGGGCGACGCCCTGGTCATGCCCCAGGCGCGGCTCCTGGAGATCCTGGCCCTGGTGCGCGAGGTCCTGCCCCGGGTGGTGCGCGTGGGCGTGTACGGCAACGCCAAGTCCATAGGCATGAAGAGCGACGCGGAACTGGCCGAGCTGGCCGGGGCCGGGCTGGGCATCGTGTACATGGGCCTGGAGTCCGGGGACGACGCCACCCTGGCCGAAGTGCGCAAGCACGGCACCAGCGAGGCCATCGTCCGCGCCGGGCGGCGCGTGCGCGAGGCGGGCATGCGCCTGTCCGTGACCGTGCTCCTGGGTCTGGCCGGGGAGGAGCGCTCCCTGGAGCACGCCCGGTCCACGGGCCGGGCGCTGACTGCCATGGCCCCGGACTACGTGGGCGCCTTGACCCTGATGCCCATGCCGGGCACCTCCCTGCATGAGGACTGGGAGAGCGGCGCGTTCCGTCTGCCCGGGGCCCTGGGCATGTTGGCCGAGCTGCGGGAGATGCTGGCCGCCACGGACATGGACGGCGGCCTGTTCATGGCCAACCACGCCTCCAACTACCTGCCCCTCAAGGTGCGCATGCCCGGGGGCAAGGCCGAGGCCCTGGCCTCCATTGACAAGGCCCTGGCCGGGGAGCGGGCCCTCAAGCCCGAGGGCTTCCGGGGCTTCTGACCGCCCGTCCGGCGCTCGATCCGCATATGGCTTGGTTCCGGAATCCCAAGAATACCGCCTGTGCCGCTTGACATGGATGATTAATAGTAATAGTTATTACTCAGGAGGAGCCTATCCCATGTCCGAACCCAAGCCCCAGAGAATGACCAAGCAGCGCAGGATCATCCTGGACGAGTTGCGCAAACTGACCTCGCACCCCACGGCCGACGAGCTTTACGAGATCGTGCGCAAGCGCCTGCCGCGCATCAGCCTGGGCACCGTGTATCGGAACCTGGAGGTGCTCTCCGAGAACGGGGACATCCTCAAGCTGGAGAGCGCGGGCAGCCAGAAGCGTTTCGACGGCGAGGCCCGCGCCCACTGCCACGTGCGTTGCGTGCACTGCGGCCGCGTGGGCGACGTGGAGGGCGAGGTTCCCGCGCCCTCGGTGGCGGGGGTCACGGCCCCCGGGTTCACCATCACCCAGGGAAGCGTCGAGTTTTATGGAGTTTGTGAACGCTGCGCCGGCACCCACTAGGCAGACTGCCCCAAAACGCACGTTCGCTGAGTTGCTGCGAAAAATGCAAACCCTCGCGTAGCGTAACCGCGGGGAGTACGCGTCGGGCTTGCATTTTTCTTGCGCCTTGCGCCCGCACATTTTGGAACAGTTTGCCAAGCTTCGGCTGATGGGGGGAGTCCGCGGTGCGCTTCGCTGCCGCGGATGGATGGGAAAGATTTGGAGTTGGACGAAAGCAGAACGCCCCCGGGGTCCGGGGGCGTTTATTTTATGGGGCGTTTAGTCTTTGTTGGCGGATTTCATGCGCGGGGATTTTTCGATCAGGTCCAGGAGCAGCAGGGCCGAGGTCATGTCCTTGTTGTTCCTGGTGTTGACCTCGCCCAGTACGTAGTCCTTGAGGGAGCGCACGGCCTCCTTGAGTATCTGGCTCTTGCCCGGGTCGTAGTGGTAGGCCGCGTCCAGCACGCAGAGGATCAGGTATTGCCACTCCTCGTTGGAGCGCACGTGATAGCGCAGGATCTCCCTGATCTTGAGGATGGCGAAGACCTGGCCGCCGATGCTCGTGTAGTCGCGGGCGAAGATTTCGCTGTCGTTGATGCGCGGGCGCGGGTAGAGGGTTGCCTCCAACCCGCATTCCGGCTCTTTGGCGCGGCGGAATTCGTCCAGGGCGATGACTGAGCCCATGAATCGTGCCTCCCGTGGGGAAGTTTGGTTCGTCCCGGTTGAGGGATTTCCTGCAGAAACCCCATGCCGTTCTTTTCGGCCGCGCCCGGGAAAACATTAGCCGGATTCGGGACGGGATGGGGGTGTCCGAATTCCGACGCAAGGCCCGGGACACGGGCGTTTTACGGCCTTCGCAACCCTTGTTTCTCCTTGTTTTACGGGTCTAAATCGAGGTTCATCCATGGCTGGTCCGATAATTGCTCAAATGCCTCCAGATTGGAATCAACGGGGGCCGCCCCCCGCAACCACACGGAGACGCACGAGCATGAGACCCCGAACCCCCGAACCGACCCAGGAAGAGATGAACAGGACCTTCGAGCAGCTGCGCGCCCACCTCAAGCCCAAGGTGCTTGCGGATGTCATGCACAGCGGCCTGCGCGACAGCGTGATCAACGAGTACAAGGACCTGGCCCTGGCCACCCGCGACCTCATCGACCTGTTGAACGCCACGGGCGCGGCCAGCCTGCTCATGGGCAAGGCCGTGGAGCAGTACGAGCATATCCTTGCAAAATTTTCCGTGAGCGGCCAGCGCATGCGGCTGCTCATCGACGAGTCCTCGGCCGTGGACGAGACAGCGCTCCTGGCCATTGCGGGCGACGAATATTCGACGGTGAACTAGCGTCGAAGCGCCCGCGCTTGAGAGGGGAATCGCGTCCAGGAGGGACGCGCCGTGTGATTGTCTCCTTGGGGGGACGCGAAAGAGCGCCCGGCCGGATGGCCGAGCGCTCTTTTTATTCTTTTAGAGGCTGTCCCACACAGCCTCCCCTTGTATGGTTTAGGGCGGCCTAAAGGTCCTTGAGCATCTTCACCGCGCAGAACTCGCCGCACATGGCGCATTCCTTGAGATCCTTGTGCTCCTTGCGGCGCTCGTGCAGGGCCGAGGGGTCCAGGGCCACCTTGGCCATCTTGTCCCAGTTCAGTTCGGCGCGCGCCTTGTTCATGGCCATGTCGCGCTGTCTGGCCAGGGGGCGGCCCATGGCGTTTTCCGCGGCCTGGGCGGCGATGCGCGAGGCCATGACGCCCGCGAACACGTCCTTGCCGTCGGGCAGGGTCAGATGTTCGGCCGGGGTCAGATAGCACAGGAAGTCCGCGCCGGAGCTGGCCGCGATGGCGCCGCCGATGGCACCCACGATGTGGTCGTAGCCCGGGGCGCAGTCCGTGACCAGGGGCCCGAGCACGTACAGGGGCGCGCCCATGCACAGCTGCTTGATGCCCTGGATCTGGGCCTGCACCAGGTTCATGGGCACATGGCCGGGGCCTTCGATCATGACCTGCACGCCCGCGTCCCAGGCGCGCCGGGTCAGCTCCGCCAGGGTCACCACCTCTTCCCACTGGGCCGTGTCGCCCGCGTCGCACCCGGCCCCGGGGCGCATGCCGTCGCCGAGGCTGAGGGTCACGTTGTGGCGCTTGGCGATGTCCAGGAGCCTGTCGTACTGCTCGTACAGCGGGTTTTCCTTGCCCGTGTCGCGCATGTAGCGGGCGGTGATGGAGCCGCCGCGCGAGACCACGCCCATGACGCGCTCGGCCTTTTCGGCCAGCTCGGCGCTGCGGAGGGTCACGCCGCAGTGCACGGTCATGAAGTCCACGCCCTGCTCGGCCTGGGCCTCGATTTCCTCGAACAGGCCGTCGGCGGTGAAGGTGGCCGGATGGGCCCCGGCGCGCACGCGCTTCTGGGCGGCGGCGTACAGGGGCACCGTGCCCAGGGGCAGGGGGCAGGCTTCGAGGATGCTTTGGCGGATGGCGTCCAGGTCGCCGCCCGTGGACAGGTCCATGATGGTGTGGGCGCCGGCGGCCCGGGCCAGGTCGACTTTTTTCAGTTCCTTGGCCGGGTCCTCGATGAGGGGCGAGGTGCCCAGGTTGGCGTTGACCTTTATGGTGGCGGGCTGGCCCACCAGGATGGGGGCCACGTTCTTGTGGGCCGGGTTGGCCAGGAGCACCATGGTGCCCTGGGCCACGGCCTGGCGGATGGTATCCTCGTCCAGGGCCTCGAGCCCGGCCAGGTCGGAAATGTGCCGATTCAACAGGTCGTTCAGAATGGCGTTCTCAGGCATGGCGGCAATGTATCCTCTTAAGGTTGTCGGGCGCCGCCCCGGCGGGCGCGCCACAGCAGATAGGCACCAAACAGTGCGAGGGGCAGGGAGAGCAGCTGGCCCATGGTCAGTCCCAGGGCCACCTGGCCCAGCTGCGGGTCGGGCTCGCGCACGAATTCCACCAGGAAGCGGAACACGCCGTAGCACAGGGCGAAGAGCCCGGACACGGCCCCGGCCGGGCGGCGGCGGGAGGAATAGACGAACAGCGTGACGAACAGGACCACGCCCTCCAGGGCGAATTCATAGAGCTGCGAGGGATGGCGGGGGTAGGGACCGGCCTGCCAGCCCGGAAATATCATGGCCCAGGGCACGTCGCTGACGCGTCCCCAGAGCTCCGCGTTGATGAAGTTGCCCAGCCGCCCGGCGGCCAGGCCGATGGGAACCAGGGGCGCGATGAAGTCCGAGACCTGCCAGAAGGAGCGGCCGGTCTTCCTGGCGTGCAGGACGAAGCAGGCCAGCACGCCCAGCAGCCCGCCGTGGAAGGACATGCCCCCGTTCCAGATCTTGAGGGCCTCCAGGGGGTGGGCCAGGTAGGCCATGGGCTCGTAGAACAGCACGTAGCCCAGCCTGCCGCCAAGGACCACGCCGAACATGCACAGGGCCACCAGGTCGTCCACCTCGCCCGGCTTCCAGCCCGAGCCCGGGCGCGAGGCCCGCCAGCGCCCCAGGAGCCAGCCGCCCGCGAAACCCACCAAATACATCAGCCCGTACCAGCGCACGGACAGGGGGCCGATGCTGAAGGCCGTTGGGTCGAAGCGTGGATAGGTGAGCATGGGGGTCCTTTTTCGGCTGCCCGGGCAAACTCTTCAGATTGCTATGAAGTTGTCTGGCGCAGGCCGTTCCAAAATAGTGAGATGCAAGGCGCAAGAAAAATTCAAGTCCGACGTGTACTCACCGTACACGAGGGTTTGAATTTTCCGCAGCAACGCAGCAGATCGCTGTTTTGGGGCGGCCTGCTAAGCGTTGCGTTTGAGCCAGTCGGCCACCAGGGCGCGCTCCTCGCCCCAGCCCTCGGAAAACCGCAGGGTCAGGAACTGGAAGTACGCCGCGTCCAGGAATTCCAGGCAGCGCTCCACGAGATACATCTTTTCCAGGAAGGGCGCGTCCGGGTCGTCGCCCTCCTCCTGCTTGAACTCCACCTTGGGCGTTTTCAGGGAGTTCAGGCTGAAGTCTTCGGCCTTGACGGTGGTCTGCCAGGAGTCGGCGTCCACTTCGATGCGGATCAGCGCCTTGGAGACCTTCTTGCCCAGGGTCAGCCCGGCCTTGGCCTCCTTGAGTTCGCTCATCAGCCCGGAGACCGAGGTGGTCTCCTTGGCGTCGCCCTCGCCGCCGGTCACGGAGATGCGCTGCTCCATGTACAGGGCGAAGGCCTCGTTGTCCGGCGTGCTGAAGGTGCCGCCCAGGGCCTCGCTCTTGTACCACAGCCAGGTCAGGAAATCCTGGCCCAGCATCACGTCGGAGGCCTGTCCGAGGTATTCGTTTTCCATGGTCGGCTCCTCTTACGCGAAGATGGCGGGTTCGTAGTCGTCGAGCTGGGCCTGGCGGTTCTCGCCCAGGACCTGCAGCGCCTGATAGTAGGGCGTCAAAGGCTCGAGGTGCAGGTCGAAAGTCAGGGTGAAGCAGTCCTCGAACAGGGACCGCAGCTTGGACTGCACCGAGGCCAGGTAGATCACGCCCGAGCGTGTGTTCCAGACCACGTCGAAGACGGCGGGGATGGGCAGGGTGCGCGCCATGATCCGCAGCTTGGTCTGGTCCTTGAGCTCGCGCTTGCGGTCACGGGAAACGAACTTCTTGCCGTCCTTTTCCATGCGCTCCATTTCGTCGTTCATGGCCAGGGTGAAATGCTTCTTGAGCACGGCGGCGGAGATGCGTCGGGTGTCCAGGCGCAGGGCGAAGGTCAGGAACTCGCCCTTTTCCGGGGGCGCGACCCTGAAGGCCGGGTCCAGCATGTCGTCGAAGGAAACCCAGCCGAAGGACCGTTCGTCCGCGGTGTGGTCGATGTCCTGGAAGGCGTTGCGCTTGAGCCTGTCCAGGATTTCGGGCCACAGGGTGTCGGGCACCTCGCCCTGGATGCGGTAGCGCGTGAAACTTGTGCTGGCGGAGAGAAATCCCACTGGACGCTCCTTGGTTGCGGCCCGCGCGCGGGCCGTGTCGATCGAGAGTTGTCACATACCGTTCCGCGCGGGCCGGGGCAAGTGCAAACCGCCAAGGCGCATTTTTAGCGCCTTGAATGCCGTCCGGGGCTGGGCTATGCGATAATGACGGGCACAAAGGAGGAAACCATGCCGAGATACGCGGGAGTCAATCATCTGGCCATGGCCACGGGCGACATGGAGGCAACGGTGCGCTTCTGGCGCGATTTGCTGGGCATGCGCCTGGTGGCGGGCCTGGGCAGGCCGGGCTACCGGCACTATTTTTTCGAGATATCGGACAGCGACATGATCGCGTTCTTCGAGTGGCCGGGGGTGGAGCCCCTGGCCATGAAGGATCACGGGTTCCCGGTGCGCGGGCCCTTCGCCTTCGACCATGTGGCCATCGGCGTGGCCGACGAGGAGGACCTGTGGGAGGTCAAGGCGCTGCTCACCGCCGCCGGGTTCGAGCCCAGCGAGGTGGTGGACCACGGGTTCATCCATTCGGTGTACGCCTTCGACCCCAACAATGTGGCCATCGAGTTTTCCTGGGCCGTGCCCGGCGCGGATCCGCGCGCGCATCCGGCCATGGCGGACAGGGAGCCCTGCGCCGCGGCCCTGGAGGGGCCGGAGCCCCGGGCCGGGCATTGGCCGGGCGTCGATCCTGGGGCGCAGGACGAGCGCGAGGTCTATCCCGGCGAGGGCCGGGAGGTGCTGGACCCGGCGCGCGACGCCTGGGAAGGACGGGAGGGGGAGTAGAGGGGAACGGGGTGTCCCGGGGGGCTGTCAGTCCCGGGCGTCCTGCTGCTTCACGTCCACGCCGTGGCAGGCCATGCGGCGGCCCGATTCCGCGTAGTGTTCGCGCAGCTCCTTTTCCACCAGCACGGGATCGCGGGTGAGCAAGGCGTCCAGGAGGATCCTGTGGCGCTCGCAGAAGCGCTGGGGCGAGTAGAGCTTCAGCCAGTCCCTGTAGAACAGGAACTTGGAGATGCCCTGGCAGGAGCGCTTGCACAGCTCCACCAGGAGGTCGTTGTCCACGCGCGAGAACAGCACCCCGTGGAATTCGTTGTCCAGGGGCGCCATCTCCTTCATGCCCTCGCCCTTGTCCGCGACGTCGTACATCCGCCGCAGGATTTCCTCCATGCGCAGGAAATCCTCTTCGGTGTAGCTGTCCAGCACGTGGGCCACGGCTGCGGCCTCCAGCACCGCCCCGGTGAAGTAGCTGTTTTCGATCTCCTTGGCGGTGAGGGCGGCGATGTACTTGCCGCGCTGTGGGCTGGACTGGATCAGGCCTTCCTTGACCAGTGTCTGCAAGGCCTCGCGGACCGGGGCCCGGCTGATGGTCAGCTCCGTGGCGATGGCCACCTCGGTGACCTTGTCGCCGGGGTTGAGCTTGCCGTCGAGGATGCGCTGGCGGATGTATTCCTGGACCTGGTCGCTGTAGGTCTGTTTTTTGAATTCGGCCATAGGTAGAGGGAGTTTGGGGTGGCTTGTCGATTGTAGGCAGTTCCGTCCGTCTCTCGATCTATGGTCTATTTTCCCTGAAAGGGCAATGCCCCCCTTCCATCGGAAGGGGGGCATTGCAAGGAGCCCAAGAGGAGGGGCGGATCAGCTTTCTACCTGTATCTCTTCCATTTTCGCCAAGGGAGTGGCGGCCATCTCGCGGTCCAGGGTTCCTTCCAGGGCCGCAACGACCACTCCGGAGGAGTTGTCGCCGAAGATGTTGGTGGTGGTCCGGAACATGTCCAGGATGCGGTCGATGCCCGCGACGATGGCGATGCCCTCCAGGGGCAGGCCCACGGACTCCAGCACCATGGTCAGCATGATCAGGCCGCCGCCGGGGATGCTCGCCGTGCCCACCGAGGCCAGCACGGCCGTGAGCACGATGACTCCCTGCTGGGTCAGGGTCAGGTCGATGTTGAAGGCGTTGGCTACGAAGATGGCGGCCACGGCCTGGTACAGGGCGGTGCCGTCCATGTTGATGGTCAGGGCCATGGGCAGGGTGAAGCCCGAGACCTTGTCCGGTACGCCCAGCTGCTTCTGCGCGCGCATGGTGAAGGGGAACGCGGCCGCGGCGCTGCACGTGGACAGGCCGATCATGGCGGGCTCCATGACCTTCTTCAGGAAGTCCAGGGGGCTGATGCGCGCCACCAGGGACACGATGCTGGTGTAGGAGATGAGCACGTGCAGCAGGCTGGCGGCCAGGGCGGCCATGATCAGCTTGCCCATGGGCAACAGGATGTCCAGGCCGAACTTGCCCGTGGTCCAGGCGATGAGGGCGAACACGCCGTAGGGGGCCATCTTGATGACGATGTCCGAGACCTTGAACATGACCTCGGCCAGGGACTCGAAGAACCGGGCCACGGGCTTGCCCTTCTCGCCGGCCAGGGAGACGCCCGCGCCGAAGAGCAGGGCGAAGACGATGATCTGCAGCACGCGGCCCTTGGCCAGGGATTCCATGGGGTTGATGGGGAACATGTTGATGAGCATGTCCGCCGGGGAGACGGTGTCCGGGCGCTTGATGGCGCTCACCTCGCCCAGGGTCAGGCCGGAGCCGGGCTGGACCAGGTTGGCCACGACCAGGCCGATGACCACGGCCAGGGTGGTGGTGAGCATGAAATAGATCAGCGTGCGGATGCCCATGCGGCCGATCTTGCGCACGTCGCCGGTGCTGGTGACGCCCGTGATGAGGGTGGAAAGGATCAGGGGCACGACGATGAGACGCAGGCAGCGGATGAAGATGTCGCCGATGGGTTTCAGGTAGGCGGCTTTCTCGCCCAAGGCGAGGCCGGCGATGATACCCAGGACCAAACCGATCATGATCTTGTGATAGAGCTTCATGGTGGGTGCCTCCTTGGTGGTGGAGGGCACGGCCCCGGAGGGCCGTGCCGTGAAGGGGTACGGGCTATTTTCGGAAGGTGTCGAGATATGCGTACAGGGCGGGGGAGCCGCCGGTGTGCAGGAAGAGGATGTCGCCGCAGTCGTCGAAGGTCCCCTTGCGCACCAGGTCGATGAGCCCGGCCATGGCCTTGCCCGAGTACACGGGGTCGAGGAGGATGCCTTCGGTGGAGGCCAGGAGCTTCACGGCCTCGGTCATGGAGTCCGTGGGCAGGGAGTAGCCCGGACCCACGTAGTCGCCGTAGCAGCGCACGGCCTCGCGGGGCACGCCGCCGGTCACGCCCACGCGCTCGGCCGTGGCCTGGACCAGCTTGTAGACCAGCTCTTCCTGGACCTCGCGGGTGCGGCTGACGTTGATGCCGCTCACGGGGATGTTGGCGTTGGTGCCCGCCATGCCGGTGACGATGCCCGCGTGGGTGCCGGCCGATCCGCTGGGCACGATCATGTGCTTGATGTTCAGGCCCATGGCGAACAGCTGCTGCATGGTTTCCTCGGCGCAGGCCACGTAGCCCGTGGCGCCGATGGGGTTGGAGGCCCCGCCGGGGATGATGTAGGGCTTCTTGCCGTCGTCGGCCACCTTGTCGGCAACCTGCCGCATGGCCGCGGGCATGTCGCTGCCCCCGGGCACCACGGTGATGCTCTTCACGCCCATGAGCTGGAACAGGAAGTTGTTGCCCGAGGCCTCGGGGTTGTAGCTGCCGGCCACGCGCTCCTCGAGCACCAGGTGGCAGTCCATGCCCTCGTAGACGGCCCAGGACAGGGTCAGGCGGCAGTGGTTGGACTGCACGGCGCCGCAGGTGATCACGGTGTCGCAGCCCTGCTCCAGGGCGTCGGCAAAGCAGAAGTCCAGTTTGCGGGTCTTGTTGCCCCCGGCGCAGCCCGGGAGCAGGTCGTCGCGTTTGATCCAGACGTTGACCCGATTGCCCAGGGCCTTGCTGAAATTCTTCAGGGGCTCGATGGGGGTGGGGCTCTTCAGGTAACCGCGGCGTGGGAATTGGGCCAGATTCATGGAAATCTCCTCCTAATGCGAAGTGTCGGAAGCTGCCGCTTGCCCCTGGCCGTCGTGGGCAGTGCGCACGTGCAAAGCCCCGGCAGCCGCCGATTCCTACCATTTTGTCGTGTATAATGTCGGCTGTCGACATTCGGCATTGAGTCTTGTCTATGCCCTTTCTCCAAGGAGTGTCAAGAGTTCGGGGAATTTTCGCGGCAAAGGAAAAGGCCCGCCCCCAATGGGGACGGGCCTTTGGCACTGCAAACAGGCCCGGAGTTCGGGTCCGGGCCGAGGGGGCTTAGGCCGCGGCCTTCTTCACGCTCACGGCGATCTTCCAGAGCACGGTCACGATGAACGCGCCCAGGGCGTAGATGCCCATGGAGATCAAGAGCTCGGTGCCCGAAGGCATGTATTCGGTCACGCCCTCGAACATGTTGGGGATGAAGCCCGCCACCACCAGGCCCATGCCCTTGTCGATCCACGTGCCGGCCACGAGGATGATCAGAGCGAAGATCAGCACGGGCTTGCAGTTGCGGGTCGTGGAGGGGATGAGCAGGATCAGCGAGAGGATGGCCATCACCGACGCCGCGAGGAAGAAGGGCACGTAGGCGGTGTGCCCGTCCAGGCCCGAGAACAGGTACACGATGGAGTGCATGTGCCCGGGGATGTTGGAGTAGAACGCGGTGAACAGCTCGAGGCCGAAGAAGAAGACGTTGAAGATCATGGCGTAGGTGATGATCCGCGCCAGCATCTTCACGGCGTCCTTTTCCAGCTTGAAGTCCGCAACCTTCTCCATCACGAACAGCAGAAGCAGCATGATGGCGGGACCGGCGCAGAACGCGCTGGCCAGGAAGCGGGCGGCCATGATCGCGGTCAGCCAGAAGTGGCGGGCCGGGATGCCGGCGTACAGGAACGCCGTGACCGTGTGGATGGAGAAGGCGAAGGGCACGGATACGATGGCCAGCACCTTGACCCACTGGGCGTAGGGCACGCCCTTCTTCTGCGCCTCCAGGGAGGCCCAGCCCACGATGATGTTCAGGAACATGTAGCCGTTCAGGACGCAGGCGTCCCAGAACAGGATGGAGTTCGGCGTGGGGTGCAGGAAGAGGTTCATCAGGCGCTGGGGCTGGCCCAGGTCCACCACGACGAACAGCATGCACATGATGATGGCGCCGATGGCCATGAATTCGCCGAACACCACGAGGTTCCCGAATTTCTTGTAGTCATGCAGGTAATAGGGAAGCACCAGCATGACGCCCGACGCGGCCACGCCCACCAGATAGGTGAGCTGGGCGATGTAGAAGCCCCAGGACACGTCGCGGCTCATGTTGGTCAGTTTCAGGCCTTCCTGGAACTGCTGCAGGTAGCTGTAGCCGCCTATGAGCATCAGGACTCCCAGGAACCCGAGCCAAAGCCAGTATCTCTTGTCACCCTTGAGTGCATTTTCCAGCATATCGCACCACCTTAGATGATGTAGAAGACGCTGGGTTCGGTTCCCAGGTCAGGTTTGCGGCGGATGGTGTAGTTCTCGGCCAGAACCTTGCGGATCTCGGACTCGGGATCCTCCAGGTCGCCGAACACCAGCTTGCCCTGGGCGGCCTCCACGCAGGCCGGGAGCTTGCCCTGCTCCAGGCGCTCCACGCAGAAGTCGCATTTCTCGACCACGCCCTTGGTGCGGGTGGGGTATTCGGGATTCTGCTCGGCGATGAAGGGCCTGGGATCCTGGAAGTTGAAGCTCCGGGACCCGTAGGGGCAGCCCGCCATGCAGAAGCGACAGCCGATGCAGCGGTGCATGTCCATCATCACGATGCCGTCCTCGCGCTTGAACGTCGCCTGGGTGGGGCAGACGCGCACGCAGGGCGGGTTCTTGCAGTGGTTGCACATCAGGATGAACTGGCGATGGTGCACGTCCTCGGCCAGGTATTCGTTGTGGCTGTACGGGAAGGTGTGATGGAAGCTGTCCGTCCAGATCCACTTGATTTCCTGGGTGCCGGGGATGGTGGGCACGTTGTGGGCCTTGTGGCAGGCCGTGACCAGGGGCTTGAAGTCCTCGGGGCCGTGGAAGGCCCGGGTGTCGATGACCATTCCCCAGCGCTTGGCCGTGAGATGGCCGTGCTCGGGGGCCACGTGGTCGTAGTGCGGCAGATAGCTCGCCGCGGCGGGACCCGCGGCCGCCAGCCCAAGGGCCGTGACTCCGGCCACCTTGAGGAAGTGTCTTCTATTGGTTTTCATCTACTTCTCCTCCTTGGGCTCGATGTGGCAGTCCCAGCAGTAGGGGGCGACAGCGGCGGCCGTGTGGCACTTGTCGCAGAACTCCTTTTTGCTGGTATGGCACTTCATGCAGGTCTTCTGCAGGCTCATCTCGTAGTGATGGCCGTCGAGCTTGCTGGTGTAGACCCGGTCGGCGTCGCGCACGACCCAGTCCCGCCAATGGTCGAGGAGCTGCATGTGTTCGGCACGCATCCATTCCGTGGACTCCACGCATTTCGTGGCCACGTCCTTGGGGGGAAGCTGCAGCTCGGGCGTCTTATACGCGGCCTGACCGACGTTGTACCAGAAGGGGAACGTCATCAGGGCGAGGAAGACGATGATTCCGGCAATGATTTTACCACCGTCGAACATAGGTCATCCTCCCTTTATTCGGCGCCCGGCAGGGGTTCCTGCCTGAGGTTCACTTCTCTGGGGATCTCCCCTTCCATCACCAGGGCGTTGGCCACCAGCTCGTGGCAGCCGTACACCTCCACGCCCGGGGCCCAGTAGTTGGCCAGGGGCGGCAGGGTCGCGCGGTCGATGGCGCAGACCGTGGCCAGGGTGTTCACGTCATGCTTCTCCTGCACGTACCTGAGGGCGTTGCCTCGGGGCAGGCCGCCGCGCATGCGCATTTCCATGTACTCGTCGGTGTTCAGGCCGGAGCCGCCCGCGCAGCAGAAGGTCTTCTCGCGGATGGTGTCCTCGGGCATCTCGAAGAAGTTGTTGCACACGTTCTGGATGACGTAGCGCGGCTCGTCGAGAAGGCCCATGGCCCGCGCCGGGTTGCACGAGTCGTGGAAGGTGACCCGCAGATGGTCGTTGCGGCTGGGGTCGAGTTTGAGCTTGTTGTGCTTGATGAGGTCTGAGGTGAACTCCGTGATGTGGATCATGGAGGTCCCGGCCGCGTGGTCGAAGCGGGTGCCCGTGATGGGGCTCACCGGGGTCTCCAGGAAGTCCGCCGGGCCGTTCATGGTGTCCATGTACTGGTTGATGACGCGCCACATGTGGCCGCACTCGCCGCCGATGATGTACTTCACGCCCAGGCGCTTGGCCTCGGCGTACATCTTGGCGTTCAATTTTTTCATCATGGAGTCCGAGGTGAACAGGCCGAAGTTGCCGCCCTCGGAGGCGTATGTGGACCAGGTGTAGTCCAGCCCGATCTCGTGGAAGAGCATCAGGTAGCCCATGTAGGTGTACGTGCCCGGGTCGGCGAAGATGTCGCCCGACGGGGTGATGAACAGGACCTCGTGGCCCTTCTCGTTCACCGGACAGTTGACCTTCACGCCCGTGATCTCCTCGATGTCGTCCACGAAGAACTCCATCATGTCGTAGTAGGCGTGGGGCTGGATGCCCATGTGGTTGCCCGTGCGGTTGGAGTTGGACGCGGGCTCCAGGATCCAGTTGATGTTCAGGCCCAGCAGGTGCAGCAGCTCACGCGCCATCATGGTGATCTCGGCGGTGTCGATGCCGTAGGGGCAGAACAGGGAGCAGCGGCGGCACTCGGTGCACTGGTAGAAGTAGAGGAACCATTCCTTGATGACGTCCTCTTCCAGCTTGCGCGCGCCGGCCAGCTTGCCCAGGATCTTGCCCGCGATGGTGAACTCGCCGCGGTAGATGGAGCGCAAGAGCTCGGCGCGCAGCACCGGCATGTTCTTGGGGTCGCCGCCGCCGATGTAGAAGTGGCACTTATCCGCGCAGGCGCCGCAGCGCACGCAGACATCCATGAAGACCTTGAAGGAGCGGTACTTGTTCAGGCGCTCGCGGAAGCCTTCCTTGACGATCTCGCGCCAGTTCTCGGGCAGCTTCCAGTCCTCGTCCGTGGGGTTCCACTCGCGCGCGTAGGGGAACTGGCCGGGCAGGGCGTTGTTCAGATAGTTGACGATTTCCGGTTTGCCCGGATAGCACCAGTTGCCGTCACGGAACTCCGGCGGCACATCCATCCAGTTCTTTTGCGGAACCTTGTAGTCGTACTGCAAAAGTTCTTCGGGTTTGACATTCCAAGCCATGGTCTACTCCTTATGGCTACTGGGCTTCGGTTTGGGCGGCTTCTTCCATGGTCTTCTCCACGGGCAGGCCGGCCTCGATCATCTTCTCGCGGAACTCGTCCTCGTAGGCCGCATAGGAATGGACCTTCACAGCCGGGTTGTTCCAGGGATTGACGTGGTGCCTGGTGCGGCTGTCGTTGGGCAGGTTCCTGGTGGGGGAGAGGAACACGCCGCCCATGTGCATCAGCTTGCTGAACGGGAAGTAGGCGATGAGCACGCTCACCAGGAAGATGTGCACGTAGAAGATGATCCCGATGCCCTCGACGTGCGCCGGGGGATGGAAGCTGAACAGCCCCATGGTCAGCTCCTTGACCTGCATGATGTCGGTCTTGGCCCAGTAGCGCATCAGGATGCCGGACAGGGCGATGGCCAGGATCAGGAACAGGGGGAAGAAGTCGTTGGCCAGGGAGATGTAGCGCACCTGCGGGATGAGCACCCTGCGCAGGAACAGGAGAGTCACGCCCAGGACCAGCAGGGCGTCCGTGAGGTACAGGGTGGGCACGCCGATCTGCAGGATGCCGTCCAGGAACTCGATGCCCGTGAGGAAGCCCGGCACCGGATCCACGAACAGCCGCCAGTGGCGGATGAAAACCAGCAAAAAGGAGTAGTGGAAAATCAGGGCGAAGCCCCACAGCCACTTGGAGGAGGCGTAGCGGATCTTGACGTCCACACCGTCCTCGGAGCTTCCGAAGCGCTGCACCGCGAGGTTGCGGAACAGGGAGCGGAAACAGAGGACCTCCAAGGCCATGCGCAGGATGTTCTGGCCGGTGGTGGCCGGGTTGTCCAGGACATCGTGCTTGATCCAGTCGTGGGACTTCTGCTGTCCCGCCGTGGTGGGGATCCTGAACGGAACGGGCGATTTGGCCCAGTTCAGGATCTTGGCGACGAAGCCCACGAAGAAGATGGCCGCCGCCGCGTAGGGAATGACCACCCCGAACAAGTAGGTCATTCCGGCCGCCCCCGCGCCCAGGGCGATGAGCACCAGGACGAAGACAGCGAAAAGTGAGTACAGTGCGTTCATAAGCCCCTACCTCGATTGATGTTGCAGTGCCAGTTACCCGTCACTCTTCTCCGAAGACGATTCATCTGCCGACTCGTCGAACTTCGGGTATTCGACAATGATGCCCTTCTGCCTGAGGAGCCCGGTGAAGTGGATCTTGAAATCATTGAGCCTGATTTCGTACAGCTGGTTGCGGCACTTCGTGTAGATGTCGAAGGCCACCAGCATCATGGAATCCACCCGGGACTCGAACTGCAGCAACTCGCCCACCGGCACCCCACCGGAGGCGATTTCCTCGGCGCATTGCTCGCGTACCACGTGCTTCACGAACAGCAGTATGGCCACGGCCTCGGACGGCGAATACTGCTGCACGGCCCGGATGCGCACCACCTCGTCCAGGAGCGGGGCCAACCCCTCGTCGGCCTCGTCCTTGAGCAGTTGGTCGAACAACCCGGCGATGGCGCCTTCGATGTTCGTGCCCACCGGGTTGCCCCAGCGGTGCTTTTTGCGCAGAAAGATCGAACTCAGGCCGGGATAGGTCTTGACGATCAGGTCGAACCAGCGTTCCAGGATCGCGTCTTTGCGCTCAGCCAGGAGGTCGTGCAGTCGCATGTCAGAAGCCGGACCTTTTTTGTGGTATTCCAGCGCCTTGAAGGCAACAAAAATCGCCGCAGGAGGAAGTCGTCCTGCGCGTCGCAATAGTCGAGAATCTGTTTCCAGCAAAGGAGAACGGGCGCCCTCACCCTAACGGGCCACCCGATCGGCGGATCCCCACGTCATCCGCTTGCCCTCGCGTATAATGAAATATGGGGCCTTTCGTCAAACTATTCGTGCACATTTTCACAACCTTCCGGTAAAGGGCGCAGGCGTCGGACGCCTCCTTTACCGGGGTTGCCCCCCTCCTCGGGGATGTGGCCTTTGCATCGGGCTTCGGGTACACCAAAATCCAGCCCGGAGGCAAGGACCATGATTCCACCGCGTGTGGCGCTCATATATCCGTATTGGCTTGAGGAACGAACCCACACGGAAGACGTGGAGTGCGTGCCCATGGGCGTGTACGCGGTGGCCGCGGCCTGCATCGAGGCCGGTTGCGAGGTGCGCGTTTTCGACTGGCACGCCATGCGCGGCCGCGAGGACGAGATGCGCGCGGCCCTGGCGGAATTCTCCCCCCACGTGGCCGGGTTCACGGTGCTCCAGGCCAACCGCTTCGGCGCCCTGGACATCGCGCGCCTGGCACGCGAGGCCGCGCCGGACGCCGGGATCGTCTTCGGCGGGGTCTCGGCCACGGCCCTCTGGGAGTTCTTTTTGCGCCGCTGTCCCGAGGTGGACGCCGTGGTCCTGGGCGAGGGCGACGCGACCATGCCCGAGCTGGCCTGCGCCCTGGCCCGGGGCGAAGACATGGCGGGCGTGGCGGGCATCGCCCTGCGCGGGCCCGACGGGCCCCTGCGCACCGCGCCCCGGCCGCCGGTGGCGGATCTGGATTCCCTGCCCATCCCCGCGCGATGGTTCTCCTACCGCCACACCGCCCTGACCCGGGGCTGCCCCGGGCGCTGCACCTTTTGCGGCTCCCCGGATTTCTGGGGCCCCAGGGTGCGCTTCCGCTCGCCCGGGCATTTCGTGGACGAGATGCAGATGCTCGCCGAGCGCGGCGTGGACTTCCTGTACGTGTCCGACGACACCTTCACCCTGGACCGCAAACGGGTCCTGGCCGTGTGCCGTGAGATCACGGACCGGGGCCTCGCGGTGGAATGGCAGGCCATCTCCCGGGTCAACGCCGTGGACGAGGAGGTGCTCATGGCCATGCGCAGGGCCGGGTGCATCCAGATCAGCTTCGGCGTGGAGAGCGGGGACCCGGCCATCCGCGACGCCCTGCAAAAGAACATCCGCGACGAGGACGTGGTGCGGGCCTTCGCCCTGGCCCACTCCTGCGGCATGCTGGCCCGGGCCTATTTCATCTACGGCTGCCCCGGGGAGAACGACGGGACCATCGGCCGCACCCTGGCCCTCATGGAGCGCATCCGGCCCCTGGTGGCCCATTTCTTCATCCTCTCCATCTTCCCGGGCACGGCCCTGTACGAGGATTTCAAGTCCCGCACCGGGGCCACGGACGACATCTGGCTGAACCCGGTGGAGGACATCAAGCACTTCGAGACGGACGAGGCCCTGGACCTGGACGCGGTGGAGGCCATGGGGCGGCGCCTGCGCGGGGAATACCACGCCCGGCTGCCCGAATACGCCCGTTCCCTGGAACTGTCCCCCGATCCGGAGCTGGCCATGGGCCACGCGGACTTCCTGGCCCGCCTGGGCATGACCTTCCACCAGGGCGACTACGCGGACAATCCCCTGGTGCCCGATCCCCCGGCCGTGGCCGAGGAGCTGTACCGCAGGGCGCTGTCCCACCACCCCGACGCCACGGCCTGCCTGGGCCTGGGGCTCCTGCTCCAGCGCCGCCGCGAGTATCCCGAGTCCGTGCGCGTTCTGGCCCTGGGGCTCACGGCCAACCCCGAACACCCCAAGCTGGCCAAGGCTCTGGCCGTGTCCCTCATGAACCTGGGCGAGTTCCGGACGGCCCTGGGCTACCTGGAGCCCCTGGCCGGCGATCCCCAGGCTCTGCGCTACGCCGCCCTGTGCCACCGCAACCTGGGCCGGCCCGGGGACGAGGCCAGGTATCTGGACCTGGCGCGCCGCGTGGAGGGCTGAGGGCGTCCCCCCCCGGACGCGGCGGCCGGGGGGCGGTTTTCAGTGGAAAAGGTTGACAATCATGGCGTCGCGAAGGAAGACGGAGCGGGTATGGTCGTCGGGCGGAGGCCCGGACGGGCCGGGCGCTCCGGCGTCCGACAGGCAACCGAGACGCAAGGCCCGGCAGGCTGCCGCCGCCGGGAAAAGAGGTTCGATACGTGAGTAATCTGGCAGTGGTTTTCGGCGGGGCGGGTTTCCTGGGCAGCCATGTGTGCGACGCCCTGACCCGCGCCGGATACCGGGTGCGCGTCTGCGACCTGGTGGAATCCCCCTACCTGCGGGAGGGCCAGGAGATGGTCCTCTGCGACATCCTGGACCCCGGATGTCTGGGCGACGCCGTGGCCGGAGCCTCGGCGGTCTACAATTTCGCGGGCCTGGCGGACATCGACGAGGCCAAGAACAAGCCCGTGGAGACCATCCGGCTCAACGTCCTGGGCAACACCTACATCCTGGACGCCTGCCGCGAGGCCGGGGTGGGGCGCTACGTCTTCGCCAGCACGGTCTACGTGTACAGCGAGAAGGGCTCCTTCTACCGCGCCAGCAAGCAGGCCTCCGAGCGCATCATCGAGGCCTACGGCGAGCGCTACGACATCGACTACACCATCCTGCGCTACGGCTCCCTGTACGGCAGGCGCGCGGACATGCGCAACGGCATCTACCGCATCCTGCACTCGGCCATCTCCGAGGGCCGGGTGACCTATTCGGGCACCGGCGAGGAGCAGCGCGAATACATCCACGTGGGCGACGCGGCCCGGCTCTCCGTGCGCATCCTGTCCCAGGAATACGCCAACCAGCACGTCATCCTCACGGGCCCCTACCCCTACAAGGTCCGGGATTTGATGGAGATGGTGCGCGAGATTCTGGGCAACAAGCCGGACATCGAGTTCCTGAACCAGCCCCTGGGCGGCCACTACAACATCACGCCCTACGCCTTCCTGCCGCGCATCGGCGCCAAGCTGGTGGGCGAATCCTACACGGACATGGGCCAGGGGCTCCTGGACTGCCTGGCCGAGATGCACGACGCCCTGGCCGCCACGGACGAGGACGCCTGAGGAACCGGCCAACTTTTTCCATTCCGCAACCAGCACCGACAAATTCCGGGCCCCACGGGTCCGGCCGGAGTACGCAATGACGATGCCTTTCATCAATCTCAAGGCCCAGTTCAAGGAACTGGAATCCGACATCCGCGCCCGCATGGACGCCGTGCTTGAGCACGGGCAGTACATCATGGGCCCGGAGGTGCATGAGCTGGAAGAGAAGCTGGCCGAGTTCTCGGGCGTGCGCAACGCCGTGGCCTGCTCCAGCGGCACCGACGCCCTGCTCCTGGCGCTGATGGCCTACGGCGTGGGCCCGGGCGACGCGGTGTTCACCACGCCGTTTACCTTCATCGCCACGGCCGAGGTGGTCTCGCTCCTGGGCGCGACCCCGGTGTTCGTGGACGTGGACCCCGAGACCTTCAACATGGATCCCGAGGCCCTGGAGCGTGCGGTGCGAGCCCTGAAGAGGGGCGAGCCCGAGCGCTATCCCCTGCCCAAGAATTTCAAGGGCCTGGAGCCCAAGGCCGTCATCCCCGTGGACATCTTCGGCGCGCCCGCGGACTACGACGCCATCATGGACGTGGCCAACCGCCACGGCCTGTTCGTGCTCCAGGACGGGGCCCAGAGCTACGGGGCCCTGTACAAGGGCAAGCGCACCGGGAGCCTGGGCCATGTCTCGGCCACCAGCTTCTTCCCGGCCAAGCCCCTGGGCTGCTACGGGGACGGCGGAGCCGTGTTCACCGACGACGACGAGGTCGCCGGACTGATGCGCTCCCTCCTGGCCCACGGCCAGGGCGGGCACAAGTACGACAACGACCGCATCGGCATCAACGGCCGCCTGGACTGCCTGCAGGCAGCCGTGCTCCTGGTCAAGCTGCAGGTCTTCCCCCACGAGCTGGACGTGCGCCAGCAGGTGGCCGAGCGCTACACCGAACTGTTGTCCGAGATCCCGGGCGTGACCTTCCAGAAGGTGACCCCGGGCAACCGCAGCGCCTGGGCCCAGTATTCCATCCTGGTGCAAGGGCGCGACGCGGTGCAGGCCGCCCTCAAGGAGGACGGCATCCCCACGGCCGTGTACTATCCCAAGCCCCTGCACATGCAGAAGGCCTTCGCCTCCCTGGGCTACGCGCCCAAGGACATGCCCGTGTCCATGGACCTGGCCGGGCGCATCTTCAGCCTGCCCATGCATCCCTATCTCACCGAGCAGCAGATCACGGAGATCGCCGGGGCCGTGGCCGAGGCCCTGGCCTGATTCCCGGGCGATCGCCCGCCATGAAAAAAAGAACGCCGGTCCCCTCACGGGGGCCGGCGTTTTGTTTGCGCGCCTGTGGCGGGGCGGGATCTAGTCCATGCCCTGCTGGAAGTGGCGTTCGATGACCTGGGCGTCGGCCTCGGCGGCCTTGGCGTTCAGGGTCTTGGCCTCGCCGTGGCAGATGAAGCGCCCACCGGTCTGGTTCACGTAGCCCGCCGAGAGCACCGTTGAATAGGGCAGCTGCTCCCTGAGCTCCTCGTGGTCGATGCGGTCCGGAAACAGGACGGGAATAGACTGCCCGGAAAAATCTTCGAAAATGATGTATTTCATATCCGGCTCCTTATCGTGTCGTCTGGCGCGGCCTCGCCGCCATCCCCTGCATACTGCCTAAGCGAGATGATGTAAAACCCCAATCTTCCAGGCCCGATGTGTCCTCGCCACGGGTTCCCCTCCTGGTGGTGGAGAACCCGGGAATGTTTAATGCAACAGGCGATGCTTTTCCCGGAATAGGCATGTGCATGATGAAATGAATACGCTGTTGATCTTTTCTCAGTATTTGTGGTAATAGTTTTGGTGGGCATGTACCCATGAGTTGCCGGTGCTGCCGGAACGTTCGGCGAGCATCTTCTGCAACGATATTTATTCTCATCTTGATTCAAAGGAGCGGGCTGTAATGGAAGACTATCTCAAGGAAGCGCTGGATATCGTCAAGGCGCAGGCCAGTGTGCGGACAATGACCGAGGAAGAGATCACCTCCATGGTGCATAAGCTTTCCGAGGGCATCCGGCGCATCGCCGACGGCGGCAGCGCCGAAGATGCCCCGGTCTCCTCGGTTGATCCCAAAAAGGCCATCCGCGAGAAGACCATCATCAACCTTGAGGACGGCAAGGCCTACAAAATTCTTACCAAGAAGAACCTCGCCAAGTTCGGGCTGACGCCGGACGAGTACCGCGAGAAGTGGGGCTACAAGAAGGGCACCCCGCTGATCTGCAAGAGCCTGCAGCGCGAGCGCCGCAAGAAGATGAAGGACATGAAGCTCTGGACCAAGCGCAAGAAGAAAGCCGTCAAGAAGTAAGTCCCGAGGGGGGGAACAAAGCGGTTCGCCCTCCGGTTTCGGCCGGAGGGCGTTTCTATTTTCCGGCCCCGTGCTCCAGGAACCAGGCGTAGGTGTCGGCCAGGCCCCGCTCCAGGCTGATGGAGGCCTTCCACCCGGCCTCGCTCAGGCGCGATACGTCCAGGAGCTTTTGCGGCGTGCCGTCGGGCTTGGAGGAGTCGTAGACCACCCGGCCCGCGAAGCCCACGGTGCGCGCCACAAGGTCCGCCAGTTCGGCGATGGTCAAGTCCTCGCCCGTGCCCACGTTGACGATGTTTTCGCCCTCGTAGGTGTTCATCAGGAACACGGCGGCCTCGGCCAGGTCGTCCACGTGCAGGAATTCCCTGCGCGGGCGGCCCGTGCCCCAGACCGTCACCGTGTCCGCGCCCGAGGCCTTGGCCTCGTGGAACTTGCGCAGCAGGGCGGGCAGCACGTGGGAATTCTCGAGGTCGAAATTGTCCTCGGGGCCGTAGAGGTTGGTGGGCATCAGGCTGATGGCGTCGAAGCCGTACTGCCGTCGGTAGGCTTGGCACATCTTGATGCCCGCGATCTTGGCCAGGGCGTAGGCGTCGTTGGTGGGCTCCAGCTCCCCGGTGAGCAGGCTGTCCTCGCGGATGGGCTGGGGCGCGAACTTGGGGTAGATGCACGAGGAGCCCAGGAATTCCAGCTTCTTGACGCCGTTTTCATGGGCCGCGTCGATGACGTTGGTCTGGATGAGCAGGTTGTCGCGGATGAATTCCGCAGGCCGCGTGGCGTTGGCCTGGATGCCGCCCACCCGGGCGGCGGCCAGGAACACGTAGTCCGGCTTTTCGGCCGCGAAGAATTCCCGCACGGCGCGCTGGTCCGTGAGGTCGCATTCGGCGTGGGTGCGGGTCAGGATGTTCCCGTATCCGGCGCGCCTCAGCGCGCGCATGATGGCCGAGCCCACCAGGCCCCTGTGCCCGGCCACGTAAATCAGGGCGTCTTTTTCCACGGGAGGGTAGCTCCTTGGCTTCTATCCTTGTTTGCTGTCGGATTTTTCCATGCCGATGAAGAAGGAAAGCAGGCAGGGGGTCACGAATATCGTGAACACCGTGGACAGGGCAAGCCCTCCCATGATCACCGCGCCCAGGCCTCGGTAGAGCTCGCTGCCCGGTCCGGGCCACACGGCCAGGGGCAGCATGCCGAAGATGGACGTGGTGGCGCTCATGTAGATGGGCCGCAGGCGCGTGCGCACGGATTCCAGGATGGCCTCCTGTCGCTCCATGCCGCCCTCGCGTACGTTGTTCAGGGCCTGGTGCACGATGAGGATGGCGTTGTTCACCACCACGCCCATGAGGATCACGAAGCCCAGCATGGTCAGCACGTCCAGGGGCTGGCGCGCCAGGAGCAGGTTCTCCAGGCCGAGGCCCAGGAACCCGCCCGCCGCGGCCAGGGGCACGGTGAAGAGGATGACCAGTGGGTACAGGAAGTTGCCGAACAGCGAGGCCATCAGCAGATAGATGATGGCCAGGGCCAGCACGAAGTTCCACTGCAGGGCCTCGCGGGTCTGGGTCAGCTTGTCCGCCGCGCCCGACAGGCGCACGGCCTCGCCCTTCAGCACGCCCTTGGCGCGCAGGTCCGGGACCAGCTTGCCCTGGATCAGGTCCATGGCCTCTTCCAGGGCGATGTCTGCGGGCGGGGTGACCTGCAGGGTGAAGGTGCGGTTGCGCTCCAGGTGGCGGATCTGCTCGATGCCCGTGGTGCGGGTCAGCTTCGCCAGGGAGGAGATGGGCACCAGCCGGCCGTTCGGGGTGGACAGGGCGGCCCGGTAGAGGTCCTCGGGCGAGGCGATGTCCTCGCGCGAGGCCTTGAGCACCAGGTCGATGGACGGCTCGCCCTCTTCCTTGAAGTCCCCGATTTTGCGCCCGTCCATGAGCACGTCGGCGCACAGGCCCAGGTCCTCGGCCGTGAGCCCGGCGGATTTCAGGCGGTCGCGCAGGGGCGTGAGGCGCACCTCCGGGAAGGTCAGCTCGAAGGACGGCAAAGGCCGCACCTGGGCCCCGGGCATCATCTGGGGCAGGGCCAGGAACATGGTGCGCGAGGCCGCGGCCATGGCCGTCAGGTCCGGCCCGGAGATGTCCACGTCGATGGTCCGGTCTCCGCCGATCTGGTTCTGGAACAGCCCGGCCTGGAAGCTGAATCCCGAGATGCCGGGCATGGAATTGGACCAACCCATGAGCAGGGGCAGGAGCCTGCCCGCCTGCTGCTCCTGTGAGCTGATGACGCCGTAGATGGTGAAGCCCGGCGCGCCCACGTAGAACATGTTCTGGATGCCCGGCAGGCCGTCCACCTCCTCCTTGCCGATGAAGGGCCCGGCCAGGTCGAAGAGGTGCCTGCCCAGGCTCTCGAATTCGTTCACGGACAGGCCCGGCGGCGGGATGAGCACGGATACGAGCATGTTGCGGTTGCCCGCGGGCAGGTATTCCATCTTGGGCATGGCCAGCCAGGACGCGCCCACGGCCACGGTTGTCAGCAGCAGCACCGTGCCCAGGCGGGTGGCCGTGCTTTTCAGGCAGGCCCGCACCAGGCCCATGATCAGGGCCGCCGCGCCCGCGCCCAGCCGGCTCAGGGGGGCCAGCACGCGCAGCTCCGTGCGCCGCCCGGCCCGGCGCCTGTCCATGAAGGAGAAGAACTGCCCGCCCAGGCAGGGGATCACGGACACGGACACGAACAGGGACAGGCTCACGGCGCAGGTCACGGCGATGGCGATGTCCTTGAACAGCTGCCCGGCCTCCTCCTGGATGAAGACCACGGGCAGGAACACGGCCACGGTGGTCAGGGTGGAGGCCAGCACCGCGCCCCAGACCTCGCGCGCCCCGTCGTAGGCCGCCAGCCCCGGGGCCTTGCCCAACTGCTTGCGGTGGCGGTCGATGTTTTCCAGGACCACGATGGCGTTGTCCACCAGCATGCCCACGGCAAAGGAGATGCCCGCCAGGGAGACCACGTTCAGGTTGCGGCCGAAGGCCTTCATGAAGATGAAGGTCCCGATGACGCTGATGGGGATGGCCACGGCCACGATGACCGTGGAGGACAGGCTGCGCAAGAACAGCAGCAGGACCATCACGGCCAGGGCCCCGCCGATGAGGATGTTCTGGCGCACCAGCCCGATGGCCCCGTTGATGTAGGGGCGCTGGTCGTAGGTCCAGTCGATGTAAAGACCCTGGTCCTTGAGCATCCCCGCATTGAGGTCCTGGACCACGGCGTACACCTGGTCGGTCATGTCCAGGATGTTGGTGCCGGGCTCGGGCTTCACGCCGATGGCGATGCCCGGTTCTTTGTTGTGCAGCATGGCCGCCTCGGGCTTTTCGTTGCCGAAGCGGGCCTGGCCCAGGTCGCCCAGGGTCACGCGCTGTTGGCCGTTGGAGCGGATGACCACGGCCTCGATGTCCTCGGGCGAGCGGAATTCGCCCACCGATCGGATGCGGTACTGGCGGCGGCCCAGGTCCATGTTTCCGGCGGAGACGTTGACGTTCTCGGCCGAGAGCGCGTCCATAAGCCCGGGGATGGTCAGGCCGTGGGCGGCCATGCGCCCGGGGTCCACCACCACGTGCATCTCGTTTTCCGTGCCCCCGCCGATGAACAGGTCCGCCACCCCGGGCACGCGTTCGATGTGCTGGCGCACCCGCTCTTCAAGGAAGGTGCGGTAGGTGGCGATGTCGCGCGGGTTGCCGGGCAGGTTCTTGAGCACCAGCCAGATCACGGGAGAGGCCGCGGAGCCCGTGGCCGTGATGATGGGCTTGTCCGCGTTCCCCGGGTAGGAGGGGACCTCGTTCAGCTTGTTGGACACGCGCAGCAGCGCGTCGTCCGTGTCCGTGCCGATGGTGAATTTCAGCGTCAGTTCGCCGCGCCCGTTCTGGGAGGTGCTGTCCATCTCCTTGAGGGCCGGGATGCCCTTGAGGACCTTTTCCTGCTCCTCGATGATGTCGCGTTCGATCTCGTAGGGCGTGGCCCCGGTCCAGGTGGTGGTGACGGTGATCTCGGGTTCCGTGACGTCGGGGGTCAGCTGGTAGGGCAGGGCCGCCAGGCCGATGAGCCCGAAGAGCACCACCAGGATGATGCCCACCAGCACGGACACGGGTTTGGCGATGGACGCCCGGATGATGTCCATGACGGGCCTCCTGCTATTTGCTGTTCGCCGTGCGCACGGGCGCGCCCGGATACAGGCGTTCGTTGCCCTTGACCACCACCTGCATGCCCTCGGCCAGGCCCGGGCCGTTCACGGCGGCGCTGAGCCCCTGGTAGGCCACCACCGCGACGGGGATCATCCGCGCCTGTCCCTGGTCCACGGCGAAGACCACGGGCCGGTCCTGGAGCAGGATCACCGCGTCGCGCGGCACGGTCACGGCCTGGACCTTTTCGCCCACGGGCAGGTGGGCCGTGGCCCGCATGCCCTGGGCCAGGCCCGTTCCGCCGGGGATGCGGATCTTCACCGGGAAGGTGCGCGTGGCAACGTCTCCGAGGGGGATCACCGCGCGCACGGCTCCGGCTTGGCGCTTGCCGCCCGCCGTGACCTCCACCTTCTGGCCCCTGGCCACGAAGGGCAGCACGGATTCGGGCACGTTGACCACCACGTCCACGGCGTCGTCCCGGGCCAGGGAGGCCACGGCCGCGCCAGCGGCCAGCCATTGCCCGCGCTCCACCCGCCGCGCCAGGACCACGCCGTCAAAGGGCGCGGGCACGCGCGACTTGGCGATCTCCAGGGCCAGGCGTTCGGCCTCCGCGTCCAGGGCCAGGACCTTGTTCTCCAGTTCACGGGCCGCATAGAACGCGGAGTCGTATTCCTGGACCGAGATGGAGCCGCTGTCCACCAGGCGCTTGCGGCGCTTGAGTTCGATGTTGGCCAGCTCCAGGCCGGCGGCGGCCTGTTCCCTGTTGCCCCGGGCCGCGTCCAGGCGCTTGGCCGCAAGGGAGGTGTCCAGGGTCACCAGGCTTTGCGCCCGGGCCACCCTGTCGCCTTCGTCGAAATGTACGGAAAGGACCCGCCCCGAGACTTCCGAGGCCACTTCCGAGACCTCGGGGAAATACACCGTGCCCACGTAGTCCGAGCGCGGGGTCACGGTGTCCGAGGCGGCGGCGGCCACCTCCACCAGGGCGGGAGGAGGCCCCTGGGACCAGGCGGCCAGGGGCGCCAGCAACACAAGCACACAGAGGAAGCCGCGAACAAAAGCCATGGTGCCCCCGAGCGGTTGGATTATGTGTTTTCGCGCATGAAGCTGATGTGATTGTACAGCCTGTTCAGCATTTCCAGGAGCTGTCGCTGCTCCTTTTCGGTGAGGCATGCGTAGGCCCGGGTCTCCTGGGCCAGGACCACGGGATTGACCACGTCGCGCAGGGCCCGGCCCGCATCCGTGAGATAGATGCGGTAGGTGCGCCTGTCCTTGGAGTCGCGCTGGCGCCGTACGATGCCCTTGCCCTCCAGCACGTCCAGCATGCGGGTGATGTTGGCCGTGTCCTTGAAGGAGCACTCGGCCAGTTCCTTTTGCGAACGCCCCTCGCGTTCCCAAAGCCTGCAGAGCAGGGCGTACTGCTCGCTGGTGAGGTCGATGTCCGCCTCGCGGAAGTAGTGGCGCAGCTCGAATTTGATGGCTTTGCCGGTGCGGGCGATGGCGTAGGCCACGCACTGGTCAAGGGAGAACAGCTCTTGAGTCATGATTCTCCTGTACATGAAATGGTTGCCATGGAAAGTATCGGCGGGGTCCGGCGATGTCAACGCGGGCCTCGGGCCCCGTCCGGACCGGGCTCAGGCCTGGGACTGCGGACGGACCTGGGCCGCGAGCATGCCCGCGAGCATCAGGGCGCAGCCCGCCAGGGCCCGGGCGGTCAGGGTCTCGCTCAGCACCAGCCAGCCGCACAGGGCCGCGAACACGGCCTCCAGGCTGAGGATGATGGCCGCGTGGGTGGGCGGAGCGTCCTTCTGGGCCACCACCTGCAGGGTGTAGGCCACGCCCACGGGCATGATCCCGCCGTACACGATGGGCAGCCAGCCAGCCTTGAGGGCGGCCAGGGTCACGTCCTCGGTGAGGAAGGCCGCGACGAAATGGATCAGGGAGCAGACCGCGAACTGGCCGCAGGCCAGCTTCACGCAGTCCATGTGCGGGGACAGGCGCGCCAGCACGTGCACGTGCACGGCCCAGAACAGGGCGCTGGCCAGGACCCAGCCGTCCCCCGGGGCCAGGGAGAATTCATCGGTCACGGAGAGCAGGTACAGCCCGCACACGGCGGCCGCCGCGCCCAGCCCCTCGCCCAGCCCCGGGCGCTGGCCCAGGAACAGGCCCAGGAAGGGCACCAGCACCACATACATCCCGGTGATGAAACCGCCCTTGGCCGCGGTGGTGTGCACCAGGCCCACCTGCTGCAGGGCCACGCCCAGGAACAGCACGCACCCGGCCACGAGGGTCCCGCGCAGGACGAAGCGCGTGGACGGCGGCCCGCCGGGCTGGCAGGCCGGAGCCCGGTGCGAGGACCAGAGGATCAGGGGAACCAGGGACAGCGCGCCGATGGCGAAGCGCAGCGCGTTGAAGATCATGGGGCCCACGTACTGCATGCCCGAGCGCTGGGCCACGAAGCCCGAGCCCCAGATCATTGCCGTGAGCAGGAGAAGGATGTTGGCCTTGAGGACCCGTGAACGCATGCACGCGGTGTACGCGCAAACCCTCCGCAAGGCAAGGGTTCTGGGCTATTCCACGAGAACGGTGCCTCCGGAGAAGACCTCCACCTTGTAGACCCCGTTGCAGCGGGGGCAGACCTCGGCGCTGCGCTTTTTCACGGCGTACTCCGTGCGGTGCTCGGTCTTGCACCGGGGGCAGCGGATGACGATGTTGCCGCCCATGTTGCGGCGGTCGGGAAAGAGAAGAGTCATGATGCCGCCTCCTTGTATTTCTGTCGTTTGTTTGCGCGCACCATGCGCGCGATGTGCGGCGGAGTTGGGGCGGGGAGGTGACTTGTGTGTGACTGGGGAGGGGATTTTTTGGTGGAGCGGGGGTGGCAGGCGGGGGTGTATGTTTGTGGTTGGGCGTTGTCTTTTTGGTCGTGGCGCAAAACCAACGGTGCCCTCCCTCCCCACCCGCCGCTTTCCCTCGCGGGTAGGGCGTTGGTTTGTCGGGAGTGTTGGGGGAGGTGACGCGGCCGCGTCCCAGGCGGGTACGGAGGGCTTCGCTTCGGGGGTTGCCACCCAGGTCGCTGCGCCCCCCGCACCCGCCTGGGACGCGGGGAAGCCGCGGTGGTGCGGTCCTTAATGATTTTGCCACTCGTGTCGCGGCATAGATGATGCCGCCCCGTCGCACGAGCCCGGCTTCGCTTCGCTGATTTCCATCACAGCCGCTGCGCCGGGCAGCGCGCCGG